>JBBRGE010000044.1:0-9772 GCA_038241045.1 Hyphomicrobiales bacterium
GTCGAAGCCAAACGCTCTAGCGAAGATTTGCGCCTGACGTTTCCATTCAAGGTCCCGGTTGCAGCGTCTGCATTCCGCCGGGCGGATTCGATCTGGGTCGTGTTCGACACGGACAAAAAGCTGGATGTCGACGCGATTGCGCGCGAAGGAGCAGCGCTTGTTGCTGACGTCACAAATTTCGATTTGCCGCAAGGCAAAGCGCTCAGGATAAGGCTTGCGCGCCCGCAATTGGCTGCTCTCAGCAGCGGCGACCGTGGATGGTCGCTGACGATTGCCGACAAAATTCAATCGCCGTCGCAGCCGCTCGTTGTCACGCGCAACGTCGCCGATCCTGTGCGCGCCAATGTCGGCATCGGCATCTCGAAGCCAAGCCAACTCCATCGCCTCAACGATCCGGATGCGGGAATTTCCCTGATGGTGGTGACCGCTCCCGGACCCGTGAGCGGTTTGATCAAGAAGCAAAATTTTGTGGAGTTCTCACTACTGGAATCCATCCACGGCATCGTCGTGCAGCCGAATGCTGACGATGTCACGATGGAGCTTTCCTCGGACAAGGCGGTGCTGGGCCGGCCTGGCGGCCTGACACTTTCGGCTGCGATGATGGCGCCGGAGCGCGCGACATCGACGGCGCGGCCGGTGTTCGAGATCAATGAATGGCGGGCGAACAAGAAGGCCGACTTCATCAAGACCCGCGACAGGTTGATGACAGTTGCCGCCGAATCGAGCGGCGACCAACGCATGCCGGCCCATCTCGATTTGGCGCGCTTCTACATGGCGCATGGATTCTATCCCGAAGCGAAGGGGATTCTCGATCTCGCATTTTCCGAAGTGAAGCAGGGCGATGAAGGCCCGTCCGCGCTCATCGTGCACGCGGTTGCGAGCACGCTGTTCGGTCGTCCGGAACAGGCGCTCAAGGATCTGGCGAATCCGTCTGTCGGCAACAATTTCGATACTCAATTGTGGAGAGCGCTTGCGTTCGCGCGCCTCGGGCGCTGGGCGGATGCACGCGAGAAATTCAAGAACGTCGAGTTCGCTTTGACGTCGCAGCCGATCGATCTGCAGCGACTTATCATTCTGGACGCGTTTCGGGCGTCGCTCGAGGTCAAGGATTTTGCTGGCGCCACCTCGCGCAGCAACGATCTTGATGTCGACGGCATCGCACCGGATCAGATTGCCGAAGCGGCATTGCTGCGCGGCCGTCTGGCCGAGGCGCTTGGCCGCGAGAAGGACGCGCTGTCGGAATTCCAGACGGCGGCAGAATCCGAGGATCGTCCGGCTGCGGCGGAGGCTAAGGTGCTTGGCGTTTTGCTTCGCCAAAGGCGAAACGAAATCGGCGATGATGAAGCGCTTCGCGACCTTGAGACGGTCGCGGTGATCTGGCGCGGCGACGGCATCGAGGTCCAGAACCTGCAAATGTTATCGCGTGCCTACGCCGGGCTCGGCCGGTATGGCGAAGCTTTCGCGGCTGCGCGCAATGCCACCAAGCTGCAACCCAACTCGGACATATCGCGAAAATTGCAGGACGAAGCGTCCGGGCTTTTCGAGCAGATATTCAACGGTTCAAAGGGCGACGATCTTCCGCCTGTGCAAGCGCTCGCGCTATTCTACGAATATCGGGAGTTGACGCCGATCGGGCGGCGCGGCGACGAAATGATCCGCCGGTTGGCAGATCGGCTGGTGGCTGTCGATCTTCTCGATCAGGCCAGCGAACTCCTTCAGTATCAGATTGATCATCGACTTGAAGGTGCGGCGCGTGCGCAGGTCGCAACGCGGCTGGCGATGGTTTATCTGATGAACCGCAAACCCGAACGGGCTATCGCGGCATTACGCTCGACACGAATTGCCGACCTCGCCGGTGAAGTACGTCAGCAGCGATTGCTGCTCGAGGCGCGCGCGCAGAGCGATATCGGACGTCACGATCTGGCTATCGACATCGTATCGAATGTCGGTGGACGCGAAGCCGTCCGGCTGCGATCGGATATTTATTGGGCGGCGCGGCGGTGGAGAGAATCCGCCGAGCAGATCGAATTGCTTTACGGCAATCGCTGGCGCGACTTTCAGCCTTTGACGGCGTTGGAAAAGAGTGACGTCATCCGCGCCGTCGTCGGATATTCCCTGTCGGAGGATGCGATCGGTCTTGCGCGCTTCCGGGAAAAGTACGGCCCCAAGATGGACAGCGAGGATGACCGGGCACCATTCGATCTCGCCAGCAAGCCCGCGTCCGCCAACAGCGCGGACTTCGCAAGGATCGCGAAAATGGCTGCGACCATCGACACGCTCGATGGTTTCCTGCGCGAGATGAAGACGCGCTTCCCTGATGCGATGGCGCGCGCGAAGCTTCCGCCGGAGATCAAGGTCGATCCGAATCCGACCGGCTCGCTGCCGGAAATCGTGGGATTGAAACGCAAGCAGGTCAAACGCTGATCGCAAGCGGCGCTAACTTCCGCCGTAGCTCTGCACGAGGCTGCCGGCGACGAGCGACCATCCATCCACCAGCACAAAGAATATCAGCTTGAACGGAAGTGAAACCACCACGGGCGGCAGCATCATCATGCCCATCGACATCAGCACCGAGGCAACGACCAGATCGATGATGAGAAACGGCAAAAACAACAGGAAGCCGATCTCGAACGCCCGCTTCAATTCGGAAATCATGAATGCCGGCACCAGAATGCGCAGCGACATCTGTTCGGGCGTAGCCGCAGGCGGTTCACCCGACAGGTCCATAAACAGTTTGAGGTCCTTCTCGCGCACATTCTTCTGCATAAAGCCGCGCAACGGCATGACGCCGCGCTGGAAGGCCTGTTCGACGCTGATCTGGTTGGCGACCAGCGGCTTGATGCCGTCGTCGTAGGATTTCTGCAGCACCGGCCCCATCACGAATCCGGTGAGAAAGAGCGCGAGCGCAATGATCACGGAATTCGGCGGAGCGGTCGCGGTGCCGAGTGCTGTACGTAGCAGGGACAGCACCACCACGATGCGCGTGAACGACGTCATCATGATGAGGATCGACGGCGCGATCGACAGAACCGTTAGCAGAGCGATCAGCTGGATCGCGCGCTCGGTGACGCCGCCATTGCCTTGGCCAAGATTGATACTGATGTCCTGCGCCGCAACCGGATCGGTCGCTGCGGCAAGGAAGACAGTGAAGAATAAAACTCTACGCGGTGTGTTTGCCCGGCTCACGCAGGCGGTTTCGGGCGGCCCAGAAGGCTCGCCATCTCGTCTTCGAGATTATCGAAGGCGGGCTTTGGGGCAGGTGCCGCTGGTGCGCGCGGAGCAGAGCGGCCGTTCGCAGCCGGTGCGCCGACGCGATCCGCTGCGCTGAAAGCGGGCGTTCGCGCCTCGCCGCCATCGAGCCGAAGTTCTGAGCCCGGACGGCGCAGCGCTGCCTCCAGCCTTTGCGCCATATCGGCAAGGTTCTGGTCTGCCGAAGATGGCAGAGCATCCTGCTGGCGTGCAGCGCGTGGCGCAGCGGCCTTCGCGGGAATTTCGGTTGCGCGCGGCATGCGCGGCATTGGCTCGGCACGTTCGCTGCGCGATATTGCGCGAGGCGCAGGTTCGTTGCGGAACGACGGCTCCGGCGCAAAGCTTGGCGCGGCATCGTAATCGACGATGGGCGGGGAAGGGCGGCGTACTTCATCAGGATACGGCGCGCGGGCGGCATGCTGCGGTGGCTCGTGCATCGCCGGTTCGCGATGGTCGAACGCTTCGGTGTCCTGCCAATTTGTGTCGGGAAGTGGCGCCGTCCGGCCAGGCAATTCGGTACCCGCAGGCCCGCGCTGCTGCGCTTGCTCGCGTTGCGCCATGCCGCGAACGATATTCGGCTCGACGACGACATCAGTCGGGCCGCCGATCATGATGAGATGCTCAACATTGTCCCTGCGCACGAGAACCAGTCTGCGGCGATTATCGACAGCGGTTGCATCGATCACGGCCAGCCGCGGCATGCGTCCGCGATTGGCGCCAGCACCGGCATTTCCTGAGCTGAACTTGCGAACCAACCATGCGGCCGCGCCGATCAGGACCAACACGATCAGAAGGGCTGCAAAAACCCAGAGCTTATTGTCCATTCCAATCCCCGCGCGGTTACGCCACTTTATATGTCAGATTCGGCGCAGGCAGGTCGCAAAACCACAAACCGCAGCAAAATCAGTGCAAAAAGTCCGCAAACAGTTAACTCCGAGCGGCAAAAGTTGCCGCAGGCAAACTTTAATAGCTCATGAATCGCCGGAGCCCAAAATACTTATTTGATACGGACTTCAATGACCTACCGGTTATCAGGCCTTTCGTGGCGAAAATGGGCCGGACGGCGATGTTAACTCGCTATTAACCATACACGCGGCAAATTCTGCCTACCGGACGACGCGAATTCCGGTCGCTAGCAGAGGCGCCGCCGATGGCAATCACCGATCTTCCAATGTTGGCGGCCCTTCGGACCAAGATGCAATGGCATCAGGAACGGCAGCGCGTTCTTGCGGAGAATATTTCGAACTCAGACACACCAAATTTCAAGCCGCGTGAGCTTGTCGAGCCGAAATTCGATCGTCAGGGGCCAGGCGCGCTGGCGGGCGGTGCGAGTTCGCTGGGCATGATGAGAACCAGCGCCAATCACATTCAGGCATCGGGAGCGAGCGACAGCTTCGCGGCGACCAACGGTGGATATCAAACGCGACCGGCCGGCAACGCGGTCAGTCTTGAGGACGAGATGATGAAGGTGTCGGCGAACCAGATGGATTATGCGGCGGCCACGACGCTCTACAGCCGCAGTCTCGGTCTTCTCAAGACGGCGATCGGCAAGCGCTAGGGCATGATCGCGAAAAATCAAATCCGGTTCTCAAGAGAATTTGCCTGAAGGGGACAGACCATGAGCGACGGCAGTGATTTTCTTAGAACGATGAATATCGCGACCTCCGGCCTGCGTGCGCAAGCCGGCCGCATGCGCGTGATCTCGGAAAACATCGCCAACGCGGACTCCACGGCGAAAACGGCTGGCGGCGATCCTTATCGGCGCAAGGTGCCGACGTTTTCCTCGGAGCTCAATCGCACGCTTGACGCGCAAGTGGTGACGCTCGGCAAGATCAAGCCGGACAATTCCAGTTTTCGAACCAAGTATGAGCCGGGCAATCCAGCGGCGGATGTCAGCGGCAACGTTAAATATCCGAACGTGAACCCGCTGGTTGAGATGACCGACATGCGCGACGCACAGCGATCCTATGAAGCCAATCTTAATATCATTTCCGCAACGCGCCGCATGCTCGCACGCACCCTCGATATTCTAAAGTCCTGATCCGGAGGATCCAAATCATGGCGTCACCATCGGTTGCTGCAAATGCCTATGCGAGCCTCGCGCGCATCATCGATTCCGGCGGCGGGGCTGCCGGTGCCGGCAAAGCCAGCGAGAGCGGCGGCATGTCGTTCGGCGCGCTGCTCAAGGAAACGCTCGGCAACGTCATGGAAGCTGGAAAGAAATCCGATGCGCAAACCATCGCGATGGCGTCCGGCAAAGCCAATGTGATGGATGTCGTGACGGCGGTTGCGGAGACCGACGTTGCGGTCTCGACACTGGTGTCGGTCCGCGATCGCGTCATCCAGTCGTATGAAGACATCATGAAAATGCCGATCTGATGCCAATGAAAGTTTGTGCGGGTAGGGGACAACTATGACCGGTGCTGAAGTACTCGACGTTTCACGCGATGCCGTCTGGACCATCGTCAAGGTGTCATCGCCGTTGCTGATCGTCGGCCTCGTCGTCGGTGTTGCGATTTCGCTGTTGCAGGCGCTGACGCAGATTCAAGAACAGACACTGGTGTTCGTTCCGAAAATCCTCGCGATATTCGTCGCGCTGATATTGGCGCTGCCCTTCATGGCGGACGCGATGAACAGCCAGATGATGCGGATATCGTCGCGAATCATCGGCGGTTAGCGCATGATCGGACATTCACCGATCGAGGTTCGGACCACCCCTTCATGCGCATCGACATCTCGCTTTTGCCGGCACTCGCGGCCTCGTTCATGTTGGTGTTCGCACGCATCGGCGCCATGGTGATGCTGCTGCCCGGATTCGGTGAAACCAACATCCCGGTTCGGGTTCGGCTCGGGATCGCGCTGGCGCTGACTCTTATCATCCTGCCGATGCATCGAAGCGCCTATCAGATCGACATGACCTCGATGTCTCCGCTGTTGGTGTTGATGTTCCATGAGATCGTGATCGGCGTGGTGCTCGGTGCAACCGCGCGAGTCACTTTGGCGGCGCTGGCGGTTGCGGGATCGGTCATCGCACAACAGCTCGGCCTCGGCTTCGTCACCTCCGTCGATCCCACACAGGGCCAGCAGGGTGTGTTGATCGGAAATTTTCTGACGCTGCTTGGCGTGACATTGCTGTTCGCGACCGACACCCACTATCTGATTATCGCCGCGCTCAACGACAGTTACGTCATCTTCTCTCCGGGCGAACTGATGCCGAGCGGCGACATCGCCTCGCTGGCGACACGCGCATTTGCTGGCGCGTTCAAGATCGGCGTTCAGCTTTCCGCACCCTTCATCGTGTTCGGCCTCGTTTTCAATCTCGGTCTTGGCATTCTGGCCCGTTTGATGCCGCAGATGCAGGTCTATTTCGTTGGCGTGCCGCTTTCGATGCTGGCTGGATTTCTGATCCTCGCGGCCGTTTTGGCAACCATGATGGGCGTGTTCATGGACTATCAGGGCGGCATTCTCCACGAACTCGCGCCGCGGAGCTGACGTTCGATGGCCGACGACGACAAGGACTCCAAAACAGAAGACCCGACCCAGAAGCGTCTCGACGACGCAATCGGTAAGGGTGATGTCGCCAAGAGCCAGGAGGTCAACACCTGGTTTGTGATCGCGGGCTCGACCTTGTTGCTGTCGTCCTTTTCCGGCTCCATCGGTGCCGGCATCGAAAACCCGATGCGCAACCTGATGATGAACGCGCATCAAATCCGCGTCGATGGTCCTGGTCTGCTTCAACTCGCGAGCAGCATCGAATTCATGCTGATCGCGGTGCTGGGAATACCGCTGCTGCTTCTGCTCGTCGCGGGCGTTGCCAGCAATCTCGTGCAGCATCGTCTGGTCTGGTCGACCGAGCCACTGACGCCGAAATTCAGCAAAATCTCGCCGATGGCGGGCGCTGCGCGTCTATTCGGCAAACAAGCAGTCGCAAATTTTCTGAAAGGTCTGTTCAAGGTTATCGCACTCGGCACCGTGATGGTGCTGGTGCTGTGGCCCGAGCGTCATCGCATCGATTCGATGGTGCGGTTCGATCCGATGTCGATCATGTACTTGACCAAGACGATCTCCTTGCAGCTCATGGGCACGGTGGTCGCCATGCTGGCTGTTGTCGCAATCGTCGATTACTTGTTTCAGTATCGGCAGTGGTTCGAGCGGCAGAAAATGTCGCTGCAGGAAATCAAGGAAGAATACAAGCAATCCGAAGGCGACCCGCACATCAAGGGCCGGTTGAAGCAGTTGCGTTACGCACGCGCCAAGAAACGCATGATGGCGGCGGTTCCGACGGCTTCCGTTATCATCACCAACCCGACGCATTATGCGGTCGCGTTGAAATACGAGCGCGGCATGCCGGCGCCAATCTGCGTTGCCAAGGGCATCGATGTGCTCGCGCTCAAGATCAGGGAAATTGCAACGGCCAGCAATGTGCCGATTGTCGAGAATGTTCCGCTTGCGCGCGCGCTGCATGCCAGCGTTGAGATCGACGACGAGATTCCGGTCGAGCATTATCACGCGGTTGCCGAAGTCATCGGCTACGTCATGAAGCTTAAGAGCGGGGTTACCGGCCTTGGCTGACGGGGTCTGGCGTGCGCCTGTGGGCAGTCGTAAGGTCGCTTGCATCCCGCGGTCCGATTCAGGCATCCGGGGGCTTCTGACAATCTCTCGCGGCAGGCTGCGAAGCGTTCGATGACATCCGATCAAGACAACAAACCTCACGCGTTTACGCCCCTGCACGAGCCGCCCCGGCGCAGCGGCAGTATCTTTCTTGTGTTGCTCGTGGCCGGTGGGATCGTCGCGGCCGCCATAGGTTTGATGACTTTGGGGCGCGCTCAGGCGCAGCCTTATATCCTTGGCCTGCTGGCGCTCTCGGCCATGATCGGTCTGTTCACGCTGTTTGCGTTCGCGGCGGGCATCGTCCGCTTCACGGGCGGGGCGAGTGAAGATCCGATTGCGCGCCCGATGGCGGATCACGCTTTCGACGGTCTGGCCGTCACCGACCAGCGCGGGCATATTGTCTATGCCAACGCGGCCTATCTGGCCGTAACCGGCGCATCCGGTCCGCACGATGTGCGGCCTGTCGAGCGTGTTTTCATCGGCAATCCGGATGTCTCCGAGGCGGTATTTCGATTGCTTAAGGCGGCGCGCGAAGGCAAGCGCCAGCAGGAAGAGGTGCGCATCGCGGGCGCAGACAGCGAGCATGGCCGATGGCTGCGGATGCGGGTGCGGCCGCTCGGCGCTGGAAAACGCCAGTCGAAATTCGCCGTGTGGTCGATTGCCGACATCACCCGCGATCGCGAGCGGCAGGAAGATGTTTTTCAGGAATTGCAGCACGCCATCGAGTACCTCGATCATGCGCCGTGCGGTTTCTTCTCGGTCAACCCGGCGGGCGACCTTGTCTATGTCAACGCCACGCTTGCCAGTTGGCTCGACCACGATCTTGCCGAGATCGGCTCGGGCGGATTGAAAGTCGCCGACATCGTGTCGGGCGACGGCGCATCGCTTTTAACGTCTATCGTGCCGGAGCCGGGCGAAGTGAAGACCGAAGTCTTCGATGTCGATCTGCGCATGCGCGGCGGCAAGACGATGCCGGTGCGTCTCTATCACAAGCTTGCGTTCGGTGCCGATGGCATTCCCGGCGCGTCGCGCACGCTTGTTATCAACCGCGCGCAGGAGGATCACTCCGATCCGCAGCGCGCCGCCGAAGTGCGCTTCATGCGCTTCTTCGATCACACGCCGATGGCGATCGCCACGGTCGATAAAACCGGTGGCATCGTTCGCGCCAATGCACGGTTTGCTAAACTCGCGCAAAGCCTTTCGCCGGCGAATGCAGCAGGCAAATCGATATACGCCGTGCTCAACGAGCGCGACCGCGCTCAACTCACATCCGCGATCGCGCGCGCGGCCGAGGGCCAGGGCGACATCGCACCGGTCGAGGCGATGCTCGACGGCGAGCGCGAACGCTGGGGTCAGTTTTACGTTACGTCAGTGGAGCAGGATTCGCGCGACACTGAAGCCGCCATCGTGTATCTGCTCGAGACCACCGAGAAGCGCACGCTGGAAAATCATCTGGCGCAGTCGCAGAAGATGCAGGCGGTCGGCCAGCTCGCTGGCGGCATTGCACACGATTTCAACAATGTGTTGTCGGCCATCATGATGGCGAACGACTTCCTGCTGAACGCGCACAAGCCGACCGATCCGTCGTTTCAGGATATTATCCAGATCAAGCAAAACGCAACGCGCGCGGCGGCGCTGGTGCGGCAATTGCTGGCGTTCTCGCGCAAGCAGACGTTGCGGCCGCAGGTGCTGGATGTCGGCGACGTGCTATCCGACCTCAACGTCTTGCTGAAGCGACTGCTCGGTGAAAAAGTAAAACCCGACGTCGTTCACGGCCGCGACCTTTGGCCGGTGAAGGCGGATCTGTCGCAATTCGAGCAGGTGATCGTCAATCTGGCGGTCAACGCGCGCGACGCCATGCCGGACGGCGGCAAGCTCACGATCAAGACGTCGAATGTCGCGGCGAAGGATG
>JBBRGE010000045.1:0-9685 GCA_038241045.1 Hyphomicrobiales bacterium
CCCATTGAACTCGGCGCCGACATCGTGATGAACTCGATCACGAAATGGATCGGTGGCCACGGCATCGCCATCGGCGGCGTCATTGTCGATGGCGGTCATTTCGATTGGGATAAATCGGGCAAGTTTCCAACTCTGACAACGCCCTACGCCGGATATCACGGCATCGTTTTCAGCGAGGAGTTCGGTCCCGCTGCATTCATCATGCGGGCGCGCGCCGAAGGGCTTCGCGATTTTGGCGCCTGCATTTCGCCGACTAATGCGTTTCAGATATTGCAGGGCGTCGAGACATTGCATGTGCGGATGCAGCGCCACGTCGAGAATGCCGCCGCAGTGCTCGCTTTTCTTGGAAGCAACAAGGCTGTCGCGTGGGCGTTACATCCCTCGCTAGAAAGCCATCCGGATCATGCGCTGGCAAAAAAACTGCTGCCGCGCGGCGCAGGCTCGATCATCACCTTCGGTATCAAAGGCGGACGCGATGCCGGCCGCAAGTTTATCGAGGCATTAAAGCTCGTTAGCCACGTCGCCAATGTCGGTGACGCCAAGACGCTCGTCATTCATCCTGCCAGCACTACACATCAGCAGATGAACGCCGAGCAATTGAAATCCGCAGGCATCGGCGAAGAACTGATCCGGTTGTCAGTCGGTATCGAGGCCGCGGACGATATCGTCGGCGATCTCGACCAGGCCCTTCGCTTTTCGCAGAAGGCATAGACGATGCACCTGAAAGTTGGCGATGACGACATCTACGCGGCGACAGGTGGAAAGCCACTCGACCCAAAACTGCCGCTGATCGTTTTTCTTCATGGCGCAGGCTTCGATCATTCGATGTGGGCGCTTTATAGCCGCTGGTTCGCGCATCACGGCTACAGCGTTCTCGCACCTGACCTTCCGGGACACGGACGCTCTAACGGCAAACTCATGCCGTCGATCGCCGAGATGGCCGACTGGACCATTCGGCTGATCGAGGCTGCAGGTGCCTCAAAGGCGCGGCTCGTCGGACATTCGATGGGCGCGCTGATCGCGCTGGACGCAGCCGCGCGGCATCCAGACAAAGTTTCCGGCCTCTCGCTGATCGGCGTCGGCGCGGCAATGCCGGTGTCGGAGGATTTGCTGAATGCTGCGAAAACCAATGATCACGCCGCCATCGACATGGTGTCGATCTGGGGTTTTGGATATGCCGCAGGCCTTGGCGGCTCACTCGCGCCGGGGATGTGGATGATGGGTGGTGGACAGCGCGTGCTCGAACGAAATCCGCCCGGGGTGCTGTTCAACGACCTGTCGGCCTGCAACGCCTACAAGGACGCCGCCAACGCCGCAGCTACGATCAAAGTCCCGACGACACTCATTCTCGGCGAGCGGGATATGATGACACCGCTAAAATCCGGAAAGCAACTCACGCAGGCCATCACCGGCGCCACTGAGATCGTACTGACAGGCGCAGGCCACATGTCGGTGGCCGAGCGGCCCGACGAAGTGCTGGCCGCGCTTCGTATGTAGTGGACGAGATTGCGCCTAGTGCTTCGACAACGATCCGGCTGGCAGTTCGAGCAGCACCTCGCTGAACGGAAATTCCAGAACGGTGTCGCCGTCGGAATCAGTGACTTCGAGAACGGCGTTCAACAATTTCGGTGACCGTCCGTCTTCTCTCAAAAGCTCCATGATTGTCACGCGCGCCAAAGTCCATGCCTGATCGGCATCACGCAAATCCACGCCGTCCGGATCCGGCACGAAGGAATCGTCAATACGTGTATTGAAGAAGAACTTGGGCATGCTCTCTATTTATTGCGGCTAAGCTATGCACGCAAGACCGGTATCGCAGTCGTGAATAACGGTTGATTTTGTTGCACGATCTAAGGCCTAACTGTTGCGTGCCAACTGGAACCATTATTTGCCAATCTTTAATCTCCGATCCGATTTTCTATTGCATGGCGATCCCCGCCGTCATTCTTCTGGGACTCGCAAAGGGCGGATTTTCCGGCCTCGGCATCGCATCGACGCCGATGCTGGCGCTTTATTTGCCACCGCTTGAAGCCGCCGCATTGATCCTGCCGCTTCTGATCACGCAGGATTTGATTTCCGCCTATGTCTATCGCAAGGACTGGGATAGCTGGAATCTGAAAGTCATGCTGCCCGGCGCAGTCGCTGGAATGGCGCTCGGCTGGCTGCTGGCGGCGCATCTCTCGGACGCGCTGGTGCGCATCATCGTTGGCGGAATTGGATTGATCTTCGTCGCCAATACATGGCTGCGACGAGCAAAGATCGAACCGCATCCCACGACGGCGGCGAGCGGAGCGTTTTGGGGCGCAGTTTCCGGATTCACGTCATTCATGACGCAAGGCGGCGGACCGCCGTTTCAAGTTCACGTCTTGCCGCAACGCATGGCCAAAATGACGCTGGTCGGGACCACAACGATGTTTTTCACGGTCGTTAATCTTCTGAAAATCGGACCCTACTTTGCACTCGATCAGTTCACGTTGAAAAATTTTGCGACGTCACTCGTACTGTTGCCGATCGCCGTGCTCGCAAATTTTTTCGGAATATGGCTCGTGAAGCGAACGCCGACCGATCTGTTTTATCGGATCGCTTACTTACTGCTGTTCGTAATTTCGCTGGTGCTGTTCTGGCAGGGAGTGTCGGCGATCATTTAGCCGGCATCAAATTCTGCTGCTCGCTATCGGCGTCCCGAAAAACCAATCAATATCCGGTCATTTCAAGGTAGCCCTCGCCGCTGTGGCTGCCCTGAAATGTGATCGGTCCCTCCCAATAGGCAAATCGCGTTCCCATCCAGCTTTTTGGATTGAGAGGCACGGTATCGACTTTGAAATTGCGATCCGCAATGGCGACGCTCCACGATGTCGGCAGCTTGCGGCCTTCAACATCGCTGAACGCCATCGGCGTCATCGCAATCGGGCCCGGCGATAGCTGGGTGGAGCGGCCGTCTTTCGTAATCCAGTTTCCTGCAAAATAATTGCCGCCATCGCTTTGCCGGAGCCGGAACAACATGACCTTGTCACCGGAATCCAGATGTAGCGAGAGCCAGTCCCAACCTGTCTGGTCGGAGGCCAGCGGTTGGCTGCTCCATTCCCGATCCATCCACGCCTGTCCGCTGACGCCGACCGATTTGCCGCCGAGCGTGAGGTTTCCTGCTGCGGAGAAAAACGGCTGGCTGAAATAGTATGACGCCTGCCCGCGTTCAGACTTTTTGCTGTAACCAGCGTCGCCTTGCAGCACCAACGGCCTGTCGGATTTCAGTTGCAGCGACAACTCAAAATCTGCGCCCATCGCCGACACATTGAGCGGTGACACATTCGCTACTGAGAACGCATCGCCGGCGCGCATCTCCCAGGAATCAATCCACGCGTGAAAGGGGCTTATCTCGACGCCAGCTTGCCCGACGCCGCCGCGCGCAAGACGTTCCGCAAAACGGTGCTGGCTTGCACTTGTCACCGCAGCGTGGCCCATCCAAAGCTGACGGCTGTCCCATCCGAAATCCTGTGCACCCGGGATCATCGCCTGTCTGAACAGCGTCCACTGCGCACCATAATGCGCGCCCGACGAATCTTTAAGATTTGCGGTGAGATACCACCACTCGATTCGAAAGTCCGAATGCGCGCCATGATCGCGCGGAAACGCCAGCGACAATCCTTGCACAACCGGCGCGAAGCCCTGCGATTCACCGCCGAGTCCAGCGAAGCCTTGTGCAGCGGCCGCGCGCGCACTGAACACTGTCAGCATGCCTCCCGCGACGAACGCGCGACGATCTATTCTACCATCAACGTTCATTGGCAAAGATCTTTGCAAGAGACGCCGGCTGCAGCCGCAGCAATCTGAGCAACGGAATAAGGGTTGCGATCAACGCAGCCAGCATCGCGACGGCAAGCAATTCCAGCAACTGGAGTGGAAAAATATAAAGAGGTAGCCGCCATCCGAATGCTTTCACATTGACAACGGCAACGAGGCACCACGCGACAAGCAGCCCCAAAGGCAACGCCAGCAGCGCCGTCAGAAAAGCCACGGATATCGTTTTCAAGAGTTCAACCGCGGCAAGCTTGCGCCGGGTGATACCAAGCGCCCATAGCGGCGCGAGTTGCGGCAACCGGCTATTGGCAAGAGTCAGGAGGCTGGTGAGCAAAGCAATTCCGGCGACGCCGAGCGTGAAGGCATTCAGCGCCGAGGTGACGGCAAATGTCCGATTGAATATTCGCGTCGACTCCGCCTTCAACGTCGCCTGATCGACAAGACGGCCGCTATCCAGCCCGAACCTCTCGCCAAGCGCTGCAATCAACTCGGCGACACCCTGCGGTGCGACGCGCAGTCCAAAACGCGTGCGCGCAATATCTGGCCACCTTTTAGATAAAGCATCGATGTCGATTCCGATTTGCCCCTTCGGATTACCGTAGTCTGGATAGATGCCCGCGACTTCGACGTCCCACGCGCCTTTCGGTGTTGGAATGGTGACGCGATCGCCAAGACGGAGCTTGAGGCGGCGTGACAGTTGTTCACTGACCAATACCGCGTCGCCTTTGCGGACCTTGTCCCAAACACCCGGCTGGAATTCAAGCAGCGGCCATCGCTCGCGATATGTCGCATGATCCGCGAACCCCAGAACCTCGACCGGTAATTCTTCCAACGTCACGTCGGTGCGCCATGCAGGCAAAATTGCCTCGACCTCCGGGCGCTGACGCAACCATGCGACGATCTCGCGGCCTTGCGCATCGCTGACCGCGTTCAAATAGACTTCCGCCGCGAGGCGATCGTCGAGCCATTGCGTGAAGGTCTTGCTGAAGCTCTGCACCATGGTGCCGACCCCGACATTGACTGCGAGCGCTAGCAACAATGCCATCAGGGCGAGCGAGAGCCCTGAGAGTTGCTGACGGCTGTCGGCCCAGAACCATTTTACCATTGGGCGGTTAGCGCCGCGCTGACCCAGCCACAGAACCAGTCCGAGAATAACCGGCAGCCCCAGCGCTGCAGCGAGAAGGATTGCTGCCAACACCGCAAATCCCGACGCAAGGGAGTCACCGAAATACAAAGCGGCCGCGGCAACACCCGCGATGGCCAGTGTGATTGCGCCCTGCCGTATCAACCACCGCTGCTGCGCCTGCTGCCAAGCGTAGGGCTGGGCTGCAGCAAGCACCGGCAAACGATAGACGCGTAGCAGCCCATTCGCCGCCGCAAGCAGCGCACCGAAAATGCTCATCGCAAGACCCGCGATCCACCATTCGGCCTGCAGCGACAGTTGGCCGGAAATTTGCGCGCCATAAAGACCGCGAAGACTGGCCGATACGTCCGGCAATAAAAGCGAGGCGATGAAATAGCCGCAAGCGAGACCGGCCATGCCCGATACAATCGCCAGCGAGACGAGTTCAATAACGACAACCGCAGTCAAAGATGCCGCCGAAACGCCGCACGCCCGAAGCGTGCGAAACATCGCAAGGCGCTGTTCGAGCGCAAGACCGATCGCAGAATGGACGATAAAAAGCCCGACGAAAAACGACAACAACCCGAAGGCTGTCAGATTGAGATGAAAGCTGTTTGTGAGGCGCTCAAGATCGCCGGGCTCTCCCGCCTCGACGCGCCGCAGACGATCACCCACAACGGTCTCAAGCGGCTTGCGGTTTCCGATATTCTGCTCGCCGATCAGGAGCCGCGAAATCTGACCGGGCATCTTCAGGATCGATTGCGCGATTCCAATATCGACAAGCATTACGCCTGGAGCAAGCCGGTCCTGCAACGCAAGCGGCGGAAGCGATATGCCTGCTTCGACGAGGGGCGATGCTCCTTCACGCATTTTGAGATCGGACAAAGTCTCCGGTCCAACCACTGTGCGCCCTGGCGGCGTCAAGAAACTCTGAAGTTGCGTCGGCTCCATTTTCGGCGAGCCACTTGCACCATCCGGCAGCGTGAGCGGTTCGATGCCGAGCAAACGATACGAGCGGCCATCGATCCGCACGCGGCCTTCGACGACAGGTGACACCGGCCAATTGGCCCGGCGCAGATCGACGAAAAGATGTTGAGGAAATGACGGACCCTCTCGGCCGATCAGCATCGCCGTCTTGCCGCCGCTGAACGACGCAGCGGCGCGGTCGTAGCTGTTGCGGGCCTGCTGGTTGAGAGCCTGAACGCCGCTCCACAACGCCGTCGCTGAAATCAGACCAACAAGAAGCGTCGCCAGTTGCGTGCGGTGACGCATCCAATGACTAAGCAGAACCTTTAGCACCCACAGATAACGCCTCATGCGATCAATCCGGCGCTAAGATGGACCTGCCGGTCCAATGTCGCCGCGAGCCGCGCGCTGTGCGTCACCATCAGGAAAGCGCAGCCTGTTTGCGCAACGAGATCTCGCGCAAGACTCAATACTTCATCGGCGGTCTTTTCATCGAGATTGCCGGTCGGCTCGTCAGCTAGAAGAACGAGCGGCTTACTCGCAAGAGCCCGGCCGATTGCGACACGCTGCTGCTGACCGCCTGAGAGTTGCTCCGGATATCGGTCGAGCAATTTCTCCAATCCGAGCCGCTGCGCGAGTTCACTTTGCCAGACGGCGTCATGGCGGCCGGCGATCCGGGCCTGGAATGAAAGGTTGTCCGCGACAGGAAGGCTAGGGATGAGATTGAACTGCTGAAACACAAGGCCGAGGCGATCGCGGCGCATTGCAGCGCGCGCGCGGTCTGACATATCAGAGACCAGTTCGCCATTGAGAAGGATCCGCCCACTGTCGGCGCTGTCCAGACCCGCGATCAGATGCAGCAACGTGCTTTTGCCGCTGCCGGATTCGCCGGTTAGGGCAACACTCTCACCCGCCGCCAGCGTGAGATTGACCCCGCGCAGAACCGCGAGCTGCTCGCCGGACGTGCGGTAGGATTTCGTCAGGTCATGAACGCTTAACATATTAGCGAGACTACACGCCGATCGGTCAGGCACAAACCGAACCCATGACGCAACTTGCCGAAGTCACGTCGTGCTGAGTTCGTAAGCCCTGATGTCCTTTGCGCGTTCGGAATCGGCGTTCGCACGGTGATCGGTCGCAATCGCCGTGTAAACCGCAGGCAATACGAACAAAGTGAACACCGTTCCAATCGACATGCCGGCGACTACGACAAGGCCGATTGAGAAGCGGCTTGCTGCGCCGGCACCGCTTGCCGTGAGAAGCGGCAACAGACCGGTGACCATGGCGGCGGTCGTCATCAGGATCGGCCGCAGGCGAACGCGCGCAGCGTGCTCAATCGCGGTCCGGCGATCGAGGCCCTCCTTCAACTGAAGATCATTCGCGAACTCCACCATGAGGATGCCGTGCTTGCTGATCAGACCGATCAAGGTCACAAGACCAACCTGCGTGTAAATATTGATAGTCGCGAGGCCGAAGTACAACGGAATCAGCGCACCGCTGATCGCCATCGGCACCGAAATCAATATCACCAGCGGATCGCGCAAGCTTTCGAACTGCGCCGCCAGCACAAGGAAAATAATAATCAGCGCGAATGCGAACGTCACCGCGAGCTGGTTACCTTCTTGAAAAAACTGTCGTGAGTCAGCCAGATAATCGTGGCTGTAACCCGACGGCAGCTCCTTGGACTGCTTTTCGAGGAATTCAACCGCCCGGCCGACTGTCACGCCGGGCATCGGAACGGCCTGGAATGTCGCAGAATTCAGCTGATTGAAATGCGTCAGCGCATTCGGATTTGTAGACGTTGTTATTGTAACAATCGTGGAAAGCGGCACCTGCTTGCCACCCGTTGTCGGCACATAATAATTCTCGAGTGCCTCCGGCGACAGACGGAGCCCGCGCGGCACCTGCGGAATAACCTGATACGAGCGCCCTTCAAGATTGAAACGGTTGACGTAGTTGCCTCCGAGCAGCGTGGCGAGCGTATTGCCGACCGCCGCCATCGTGATGCCGAGGCCGTTCGCTTTAGAACGGTCGATACTCACATTCACGACCGGCTGGTTGAAAGCAAGATCGCTGTCGGCAACGATGAACAGACCGCTCTTGCGCGCTGCCCCCTTCAGCTTCTCCATCTCTTCGAACACGGATTGAAATCCATTCGTCGTGCTGATGACCATCTGAATGGGCAAACCGCCAGGGCCGCCGGGCAACGGCGGCAGATTGAACGCGAACGCGTTAACGCCTTCAACCTTACTCAATTCGCCCTGAACCAACGGCTTCAGCTTCAGCGACGAGCGCTTGCGTTCATCCCATGGCTTCAGGATCATGCCTGAAATTCCGTTGTTGGGTCCGGCGGTTCCGTTGATGATGAAGCGAAGATCGGTTTCCGGAAAGCTTGCGAAAGCCTTGTCGAGCTTCTTGCCGTAAAAATCCGTGTAGTCGATGTTGGCGTATTGCGGCGCCTTCGTTACCGAAAACAGGATGCCCTGATCTTCTTCGGGCGCCAGTTCCTTCGACGTATTGGAATACATGAACCCGACAAGAAACAGGATGGTCAGCGCAAAAAGCGCGGTGATGGGGCGATAGTCGAGCGAACGGTCGAGCTTGCGGCCATACCAGCGCGTTACCTTTCCGAAAATCTCATCGACTTTCTTCGCAAAGCGGCCCTGTTCGTGGCCGCTCTTGAGAAGAACGGAACACATCATTGGCGAAAGAGTGAGAGCGACGACACCGGAGATAATGACCGCTCCCGCCAGCGTGAAGGCAAATTCGCGAAACAGCGATCCGGTCAACCCGCCGAGAAACCCGATCGGCGCGTAAACCGCGGCGAGCGTAATCGTCATCGAAATAACGGGCCCGACAATTTCGCGCGCGCCGACAAGCGACGCTTCAACGGGCGACTTCCCCTCCTCCAAATGGCGGTGGATATTTTCCACCACCACAATGGCGTCATCGACCACAAGGCCGATGGCGAGAACCATCGCCAGCAATGTCAGAAGATTGAGCGTGAACCCCATTGCCAGCATCAAGATGCAGGCGCCGACCAGCGACAACGGAATCGTCACGACCGGAATAATGACCGACCTAAACGATGCCAGAAAAAGAAAAATAACGATGACGACGATAACGACCGCTTCGATCAAGGTATTGCGTACTTCCTCGATCGATGAGCGGATGAACTTGGTGGAATCGTAGGCCACCGTCATTTTCAGCGACGGCGGCAGATTGCGCTCGATTTCCGGAAACAATGCTCGCACGCCGGTGACGATGTTGAGCGGGTTGCCCTGCGGCGTCGCCTGAACGCCGATGAAAATCGCGCTCTGTCCGTTCAGCGCGACACTCGAATCCGTGCTTTGCGCTCCAAGTTCGACAACTGCCACGTCTTCCAATCTGACAAACCCGCCGTCCTTGGCTTTGACGGTCATCCGCTTGAACTGATCGATGCTCGTCAGGTCGGCATTGGTCGTGACGTTGGAGACGATGAAATAGCCCTTGGCTTGGCCTGCGGCCGCCTGAAAATTGTTGGCACGGATTGCCGCGGCAACATCGTCAGGTGATACGTTTCGTCCGGCCATTCGCGCCGGGTCGAGCCAAATGCGGGTCGCAAGAGTTTGCGCGCCGAGGATGTCGGCAGATGCAACGCCATCAACGGTCGATAGCACCGGCTGCACGACACGCGTGAGATAGTCAGAAATCTGCGGACCGCCGAGTTCGCTGCTTGAAAACCCGAGATACATCACGGCCGTGGTCTGACCGGTCGTCTTGGTAATGACCGGATCGTTCGATTCACGCGGGATCAGG
>JBBRGE010000046.1:0-9654 GCA_038241045.1 Hyphomicrobiales bacterium
ATCGGAAATCATCGCGCGATAGCGCTCGATTTCCTTTTCGCTTGCGTCTTGTGCAAGTGCAGCAAGACCCGACAAACAAAACAAAAAAGCAGCGGCTGCCGCCCTGATCGCGGAATGTCTCATGTTCTTTTCCTCCCATCCGTACAACCGTCTTGTGCGGTCTTTGCGGCGCGCCCGGATTGTCCGGCATCTTTACATTCAAGAAAAACAATATAATGATGTTTGTAGATCATGATAGATCGCAGTTGGAATCGTCAAGCGATACTTCCGGCGATATTGTCGTAAAGGGAGAGCGAAGAACTCTCCAAGAAATAGTTATGGAGGATGCACGATGAATTTGCGCTCGGTCGAACACACACGCCGCGAAACATTGACGCTTGCTGCAATCGCGGGGCTTGTCGCGGCGCTTGCGCCGCGGATGGCGTTCGCGGACGAGAAGGCGGTGGCCGCCGAGATCAGCAAACTCTACGCCGACAAGAAAATGGAAAGCGGCAAGATCAAGCTCGACGTGCCGGAGATCGCCGAAAACGGTCTGGTGGTTCCGGTCAATGTTGAAGTTGAGAGCCCGATGACGGACACCGATTACGTCAAGGCGGTTCATATTTTCGCCGACGGCAATCCGTTGCCCGGCGTCGTGACGTATCGTTTTACACCCGCCTGCGGCAAGGCATCGGCCTCGACCCGTATGCGCCTTGCGCAAACCCAGAACATCGTCTGCGTTGCGGAAATGTCGAACGGCACACTCTACACGACCAAATCGAATGTTAAGGTCACCATCGGCGGCTGCGGCGGTTAACGCGCGGCTTTCAATAAATCAATTCAGGCGAGGACATTCAGATGGCAACAGCTCCCACACCCCGCGTTCGCGTTCCGGCCACCGCCAAAGTCGGCGAGATGATCGAAATCAAGACGTTGATCTCGCATGAAATGGAATCCGGCCAGCGCAAAGATTCCGCCGGTGCGGCGATCCCGCGCAAGATCATCAACAAGTTCACGGCGGCATTCGACGGCAAGACCGTGTTCGAAGCCGACTGGAATCCGGCGATTTCGGCCAATCCGTATCAGTCGTTTTTCTACAAGGCGGCCGCGAGCGGCGATTTCACCTTCGTGTGGAAAGACGATGACGGCTCCGAATACAAGGCGACCAACAAGCTGACGGTTGCCTGAGTTTTTCTGAATTCAACGAGTCACCCTTCCTCGCATGAAGGGTATTAGGATGAACCGATGATTTCACGGCGGGATTTCCTGCAAGCGACGGCGGCTGCCTCGGCGCTTGTCACATCGAGCGGACTTGGTTCGCTCGGGCGCGCGGCTGCGCAGCAGCGCCTGACTCAGGCCGACATTCTGAAGTTCGACCCGCTCGGCACCGTCACCATCCTGCACATCACCGACACGCATGCGCAGCTGATGCCGCTGTATTTCCGCGAACCGTCGGTCAATCTCGGTGTCGGCGAAGTCAAAGGCCAGCCGCCGCATTTGACCGACGCGGAGTTCAGAAAATATTTCAAGATCGCGACCGGCTCGGCGGATGCGTTTGCGCTGACGGCGGATGATTTTGTTTCGTTGGCAAAAAATTATGGCCGCATGGGCGGCATGGATCGCATCGCCACTCTGGTGAATGCGGTGCGTACCGAGCGAGGCGACAAGAACGTGCTGCTGCTCGACGGCGGCGACACCTGGCAGGGCAGCTGGACGTCATTGCAGACCAAAGCGCAGGACATGGTCGATGTCATGTCCGCGCTCAAGACCGACGCAATGGTCGGGCATTGGGAATTCACCTATGGGGCCGAGCGCGTCAAGCAGATCGCCGACACGGCATCGTTCGCGTTTCTGGCGCAGAACGTCCGCGACAATGAATGGCAGGACCAAGTGTTCGAGCCGCGCAAGGTGTTCGAGCGCGGCGGCGTCAAGGTTGCGGTGATCGGCGAGGCGCTGTCACGCACGGCGGTCGCCAACCCGCGCTGGATGATTCCGAGATGGGAATTCGGCATTCGCGAAGAAGACATGCAAAAGCAGGTCGACGAGGCGCGCGCCGAAGGTGCGGCGATTGTGATTCTTCTTTCGCATAATGGTTTCGACGTCGACCGCAAGCTCGCCGGTCGTGTCAAGGGCATCGACGTTATTCTGACCGCGCACACGCACGATGCGATGCCGGGTCTCGTTCGTGTCGGCGATACCGTTCTGGTCGCGTCCGGCTCGCACGGAAAATTTTTGTCGCGTCTCGATATCGAGGTGAAGGACAAGAAGGTCGCAGGCGTGCGTTTCAAATTGATGCCGGTGTTTACCGATGCGATCAAGCCCGATCCCGCCATGACATCGCTGGTCGAGAAAGTCCGCGCGCCGTTTGCCAAAGACCTCGCGCGCGTGATCGGCAAGACCGACTCGCTATTGTATCGCCGCGGCAATTTTAACGGCACGCTGGACGATCTGATCTGCAACGCGATGACGAGCGAGCGTGACGTGGAAATTTCGCTCTCGCCGGGGTTTCGCTGGGGTGAGAGCCTGCTGCCGGGCCAAGACATCACCTGGGAGCATCTCACCAACGCCACCGCGATTACCTATCCGAACTGCTATCGCAACCAGATGACGGGCGCGCAGCTCAAGGATATTCTTGAAGACGTCGCGGATAATCTGTTCCACCCCGATCCTTATTTCCAGGGCGGCGGCGACATGGTGCGCATCGGCGGCATGGGTTATTCGATCGATGTTGGCAACACGATGGGCTCGCGCATTTCCACTATGACATATCTCAAAACCGGAAAGCCAATCGAGGCCGCGAAGACTTACACCGTCGCTGGTTGGGCGAGCGTCAACGAAGGCACGCAAGGCCCGCCGATCTGGGACGTTGTGTCCGCGCACATCAAGAAGCTCGGCACCGTGAAGATCGAGCCGAACAGCGCCGTCAAAGTCACCGGAGCCTGATGCGATGATTTTTTCACGCGCGATTTCGCCCGACATATTCACACATCGGCATAAATATAGAGGTGAGTCATGAGCGACGAGGCTCCTTCGCAATTCAATCGCCGCAAATTTCTCGGCGCGGCTGGTCTCGCTGGCGCAGGCATCGCGCTCTCGGCGAAACAAGCGGTTGCTCAGACTGCAAAACCCGATCCGCTGATTACCGACGTGCAGGATTGGGCGAAGTATCTCGGCGACGGAGTCGATAAGCGTCCTTATGGTTCGCCGTCGAAATTCGAGAAGAACGTCATTCGCCGCGACGTGCCGTGGCTCACCGCGTCGCCGGAATCGTCGGTGAACTTCACGCCACTGCATGAACTCGACGGCATTATCACGCCGTCGGGATTGTGTTTCGAGCGCCATCACAGCGGCATTGCGGAAATCAATCCCGCCGATCATCGCCTAATGATCAACGGCCTTGTCGATAAGCCGCTGGTGTTCACGATGGACGACATCAGGCGGATGCCGCGCGTGAACAAAATTTATTTTCTCGAATGCGCCGCCAACTCAGGAATGGAGTGGCGCGGTGCGCAGCTCAACGGCTGCCAGTTCACGCACGGCATGGTGCACAACGTGATGTACACGGGCGTCTCGCTGAAGACGCTACTGGATGAGGCGGGCGTCAAGCCGGCTGCAAAATGGCTGATGCTGGAGGGCGCAGACGCGGCCGGCATGAATCGTTCGCTCCCCATCGATAAGGCGATGAACGATTGCATTCTTGCGTTCGCGATGAACGGCGAGGCGCTGCGGCCCGAACAGGGTTATCCGCTGCGCGCGGTGATCCCCGGATGGGAAGGCAATCTCTGGGTGAAATGGATCCGTCGCATCGAGGTCGGCGATCAGCCGTGGCAGACGCGCGAGGAGACGTCGAAATACACGGACTTGCTGGCCGACGGCCGCTCGCGCAAACATACTTTTATTATGGATGCGAAGTCGGTGATTACCAATCCGTCGCCGCAGGCACCGCTCAAGTTCAAAGGCCGCAATGTTTTGACGGGTCTCGCATGGTCGGGACGCGGCACCATCAAGCGCGTGGATGTTTCAATCGACGGCGGGCGCAACTGGCAAAGCGCGCGCATCGATGGGCCCGTGCTCGATAAATCGCTGACGCGGTTCTATGTCGATTTCGACTGGAACGGTCAGGAGATGATGATCCAGTCGCGCGCGATGGACTCGGTTGGCTATGTGCAGCCGACCAAGGACGAACTGCGCAAGGTGCGCGGCGTCAATTCGATCTATCACAACAACGGAATCCAGACCTGGCTGGTGCGCGGCAACGGGGAGACCGAAAATGTCGAGATCGGTTAGGCGCGCACTCACGCTCGCCGCCGCACTTTGCATCGGCGGCATTGCGCTCTCGCAGGTGCAAAGTCAGGCGCAGCAAATTGCCGCACGCGAAAGCGTAAAGACATCCACTAAGCTCGGTCTTGGCCGCGCCGCGTTGCCGGAGGAAATCAAGGCGTGGGACACCGACGTTCGCGCAGACGGCAAGGGTTTGCCGCCGGGCAAAGGCACCGTGAAGCAGGGCGATGAACTTTTTCAGACGCAATGCGCATCGTGCCACGGCGAATTCGGTCAGGGCGTCGGGCGCTGGCCTGTGCTCGCGGGCGGATTGGGGACGCTGAAAGCTGACCGTCCCGACAAGACCATCGGCTCGTTCTGGCCAGATTTGTCCACGGTGTTCGACTACATCAAGCGCGCGATGCCATACGGAAATGCGCAGTCTCTGTCCAACGACGAAGTTTATGCTCTCACGGCCTACCTTCTCAGCATGAACGATATCGTAAAGGACGAAAATTTCGAATTGAACGACAAGAACTTTACGTCCATCAAGATGCCGAACGTGTCTGCGTTTTACGAAGACGACCGCGAGACGACCGAGAAACAATTCTGGGGCCGAGAGCCGTGCATGAAAAACTGCAAAGCGACTGTGCCGAAAGTGACCGGGCGCGCGATGTCGGTCGATGTGACGCCGGATGGCAAGTCGGGACCGAAGGTCGAATGATAAGACGTTTCGCCGCATCGATGGCGCTCGCCGCACTTTCGTTTGGGGGCGGATTACAGAGCGCCATTGCGGCGGGCGACATTGAGTTGGGAAAATATCTGTCGGGCGAATGCGTCACCTGCCACAAATTGGCAGGCAAGGTCGAAGGCGGCGTGCCGCCGATTGCGGGCTGGGCGGCGGATCAATTCGTCGCCGTGATGAATTCGTACAAGGCGAAGGAGCGCGACAACGCCGTGATGCAGACGATAGCAGGACGACTCAAGGACGACGACATCGCAGCGCTGGCTGCATATTTCGGAGGCCTTCCAGCGACCAAGATAAAATAAAAAGAAATTCACGGACGCGTGGCTTAGGCGGCGAAAAACAAACCATTGGAGGGGACAATGACTTTCAATCGCAGGCAATTGTTAGGCGGCGGCGTGGCATTCACGGGCGCCATGATTCTCGGCGCTCCGGCCGTATTCGGTCAGACAAAACCGCGCGTCGTCGTGATCGGTGGCGGGGCCGGTGGCGCGACAGCGGCAAAGTATATTGCCAAGGATTCAGGCGGCGCCATCAGCGTGACGCTGATCGAGCCGACCGCGAAATATCAAACCTGTTTTCACAGCAATCTCTATCTCGGCGGCTTCCGTAGTTACGATTCGATCACGCACGATTACGGCGCGTTGAAAAAGAAGCACGGCGTGGCCGTCATCGCCGACCGCGCCGTTAAGATCGACCGCGACAAGAAAGATGTCGTGCTCGCCGGCGGCCGGAAAGTGCCTTACGACCGGCTCATCTTGTCGCCGGGCATCGATCTGAAATACGATTCGGTGCCCGGCTGGTCGCAGGCCGATGAAGAAAAGATGCCGCATGGCTGGAAGCCCGGCGCGCAGACACTGTTGCTCAAGAAGCGTCTCGATGCCGTTCCGAACGGTGGCGTTATCGTGATGATCGCGCCGCCCAATCCGTATCGCTGCCCGCCCGGACCCTATGAGCGCGTATCGATGATGGCGCATGCGCTGAAAAAGGCGAAGAAGGACAAGTGCAAGATTTTCGTGATCGATCCGAAGGACTCCTTCTCCAAGCAGGCGCTGTTTCAGGAAGGCTGGGAGAATCATTTTAAAGGTATGGTCGAATGGCTCGGCCCCAAGGTGCATGACGGCGTGAAGTCGGTCGATCCGAAAACCAATACGGTAGTGACCGGATTCGAGACCTACAAGAACGTTGCGCTGGTCAATGTGATTCCGGCGCAGATGGCGGGCGCGATTGCGCGCGACGCAGGTCTGGCCAATGCGAGCGGCTTCTGCGCCATTGATCCGACGAGCATGAAATCCGCCGTGGACAAGAACATCTACGTTCTCGGCGATTCCTGCATCGCTGGTGATATGCCGAAATCGGCGTTCTCGGCGAACAGTCAGGCGAAAGTCGCGGCCATGATCATCCGTGGCGAACTCACCTCGTCGAAAACATTCGACGCGCGTTACACCAATACCTGCTGGAGCCTGATTACGACCGACGACTGCGTGAAGGTCGGCGGAGCGTATGAGCCGAAGGACGGCAAGATCGCAGCGTCGTCCACATTCGTGTCCAAGACGGGCGAGACGGCGGACATGCGCAAGCAGCAACAGGCTGAAAACATGGGTTGGTATCAAGGCATCACTACTGATATTTTCGCATGATGCCAAACAACCACGGGAGATCCCCATGACGAATGACAGCGGCTCGACGACACGACGCAGTATCATCCTAGGCGCCGCCGGCGGCCTGATTGCAGCTTCGACAGCGCAGGCAGCACCTGCGTCGCTGAAAATGACCGATCTCAAGAAAGAGGCCGACGTCGCCTGTCTCTATCATTGCGACTACGGCGATCAGGCGCGGTTTGCGCAGACGCTGAACAACATCTCCAATCACTATTCGGCCTACGGCTCCGATCCGTTCGGCTTGCAGCTCGCGTTGGTGGTGCATTCCGCCGGCGTCAAATTTTTCCTCGATACGCTCGACGGCACGCCATGGAAGGAAGACGTCATTCCGGCGGATGTTTTCGAGCGCATCACAGCTCTCGCGAAGAATGGATTGAAAGTTTATGTTTGTGAAATCACCTTCAAGCGCCTGAAGATCGACATGGCAAAGGTGAAGGATGCGCCGTTCATCAGCTTCGTGCCGTCAGGCGTGGCCACGGTGGCGGCGCTGCAATCCAAGGGCTTTGCCTACCTCAAGGTGGGCTGAAACATTTATCGTGACGCTATTGAAAGGCTTGAGACCATGATGGTTCGTTTGATTGCCATAGCTGCTTTGTTCGCTGCGACAACGTCAACCGCCAGCGCGCAGGATGCGGCTGCCGGTGAAAAATCCTTCAACAAGTGCCGCGCCTGTCATCAGGTCGGCGAGACCGCCAAGAACACCGTCGGGCCGGTGATGAACGGTTTGTTCGGGCGCAAATCCGGCACCATCGAGGGCTATAATTACTCCGACGCGAACAAAAACTCCGGCATCACCTGGGATGAAAAAGTATTCGCCGAATACATCATGGACCCGAAGGGAAAAATTCCCGGCACCAAGATGGCATTCCCCGGAATCAAGAACGAGCAGGAGATCAACGATCTCACCGCCTTCCTCAAGCAGTACGGCAAAGACGGCAAGAAGAGTTAAAAGGCTGACGCGCGTTACGGCTTCACGCGACCGAGTTCGGCGGTGAGTTGTGCCAGCGCCTCGGACAGCATCGGGCCGCCGCACACCGTAAGGCGTTCGGGAAGTGCGATGCGCTTCGACGCCGGGTAAAATTTCTCCAGCGCTGGATGCAGCAAGAATGCTTGTCCCTCGTCTTCGGCGATCGTGCTGTTGTCGGAGACCAGTAGCAGGTCCGGCTTGAGACTGATGATAGTTTCGATAGATGCGAAGCCGCCGGACGCGAATCCGAATTCGCCCGCAGCGTTTTTCAGCCCGACAGCTTGCAGCAGTGAATTTGCCAGACTGTCACCGCCGGTGACGAAGCCGCGCCGCGACAGCACCAGAACGCGAGCGGGCTTTTGCGCGGCGGCTTTGCGCGCGTCCGCAATTGCAGTGTCGAGCTTGGCGATGTCGTCCGCCGCGCGCTCCGGATGTCCCACCAGTTCGCCCATCCGGCGCATCTGGACTTTCACCTCATCGAGTGAGCGCGGATAGGTGAATTCCTCGACGCGCAATCCCTTGTCCTTCAAAAGCGCGCGTGTGGTGCGCTTGGTATAGTCGCCCGCAACAACAATGTCGGGCCTGAGCACCAGCACGTCTTCGGCCTCGCCGGATAATCTTGGAAACTGCGCGGCCTTCACGGCGTCCCATGATTGCAACGGGTCGCGCGAAAACGGGCTGAGGCCGAGAATTTGTTGCGGATCCGCAAGGGCCATCAAGAGCTGATCGGTACACAGATTGATCGACGCGACGCGCGGCAGATTGTCGGCGCTGGCTGTGACTGGATGCAAAGCTAATGCAACGATCGCAACTGAGATGAATATCTTCATCGCTAGAGGTTTGCCCACGGCACGATCACGCTCTGGTTGCGGTAACTGGCGCGGTAGGCGCCGACACGAAATACATCTTCCATGATTGTGTCAGACAGCGCGAGGTCGGGCGGGCCTTGCGCGACCAGCCGCCCGTCGGACATCACCAGCAACGTATCGGCGAACCGCGCGGCTAAACTCAGATCGTGCGTCACGACAATCACCAGCGATCCCCCATTCGCGACGTTGCGCAACACGTTCATGATGTCGAGCTGATAGCGCGGATCGAGCGAGGCGGTCGGCTCATCCGCCAATATGACGGGCGCTTCGACAGCGAGCACGCGCGCCAATGCGACGCGGCTGCGCTCGCCGCCGGATAATTCCGTGACGCGCCGCTCGGCGAGCGACGTCACATCGGCGGCCTCGATGGCGCGGGCAACTGCGGCGGCATCGCTATCTGGAAGTCGCGCCGGATCGGTCGCGCCATGCGGATAGCGTCCCAGTACCACGACATCGCGCACGCTGAGTGGCCAGTGCACGACGTTGCCTTGGGGCAGATATCCGAAATTTTTCGCGCGTTCGTTTAATGAAAGATTTGACAACGCCGTGCCATTGAGGCGGATCGCGCCGCTCGACGGGATCAGTCCGCATACTGCGCGCAGCAATGTGGTCTTGCCGACGCCGTTGGGGCCGACCAGCGCCACCAGATGACCGCCTTCAAGGTTTGACGTGACGTGATGGATCACGGTGCGCCCGCCAAGCGGCACCGACAGAGTTTCAATCGTGAGTGAGACGGGCTGATTCCCATAAAGAGTCATGCGATGCCTCCGCCCAGCGCGCGGCGTTCGCGCACGATCAGATACAAAAAAAACGGCACACCGATGATCGAGGTGAGGACGCCGACTTTGATGTCTGATGTCGAGGGAATGATCCGCACCGCGATGTCGGCGGCCAGCAACAACGCTGCGCCGGTCAATGCGCTCGGCACCATCAGCCGCGCCGGATCGTGGCCAATGACGGGTCTCATGAGGTGAGGTGCAACGAGTCCGATAAATCCGATGGTGCCGGTGACCGCAACTGCCCCGCCGACGCCGAGTGCGACGCCGATGATGGTGGTCAATCGCAGCCGGCTGACATTGACGCCGAGGCTTTGTGCGGTTTCCTCGCCGAGACTGAGCGCACGAAACGCGCTACGCCGGCTCATCAGCAGGATCGCTCCCGCGACGATGAAAG
>JBBRGE010000047.1:0-9593 GCA_038241045.1 Hyphomicrobiales bacterium
ATCTCAAGCAGATTCCGGGCGTCGTGGCTGTGGGCGGCGCGGCTCCGATCAAGGTCGGCAACGAAGTTATCGGTGCGGTAAGCGCATCCGGTGCACCGGGCGGCGAGAAGGACGAAGTCTGCGTTCTGGCCGGAATCGCAAAGGTTCAGGACTCGCTAAAGTAATCGTCTTTCACTTCCATCAAAAAAAACGCAGCGCGATGACGACCGCGCTGCGTTTTTCGTTTGATCCATCTGGAATTATTGCCCCGCCTTGATCTGCATGATTGCAGTCAAAACCAACTCATCCATTTTTTTGCGAATCTCAAGCTCGCTAACGCCCTTCTCAGCCAAGTCTTTCACGACCTTGCGGAGCACGTCGGCGTCGCCGGCTTCCTCGAAATCGGAGGCCACGACTTCTTTGGCATAGGCGGCAGCGTCATCGCCGGTCTTGCCCAGCTTTTCGGCCGCCCAAAGCCCCAGCAGCTTGTTGCGGCGGGCTTCGGCCTTGAACTTCTGTTCCTCGTCGAGGGCGAACTTCTTCTCGAAGCCCTCCTCGCGCTTGTCGAAAGTGGACATATATCTGTTCCGTAAGCTGAATTGATACACCGGAAGCGGCGGTAGAGACCATTGCATATAGGTTCCGGCTGGTCGGAGGCAACGTCTGCATGGTCGCAGGAAGCTAGGTAAAACGCCTCAGCTTGCGTTGTAACAGCCTGGGCAATCGGGTAGGTTGCGCGAGAGTCTAGTTCGCGGTTTGTTTCGCGATTCTGGGTTTCGTGGCAGCTCCGCCGCGGGTCGCGTCATCATCCGGAGCATCCCAATTCATGGACTTCAACAACACACGGTACATCCCAATGAGCCGTCGGCGTCGCATTTACGAAGGCAAGGGCAAGACCCTCTATGAGGGACCGGAGCCGGGCACTCTCATTCAGCACTTCAAGGACGACGCCACCGCGTTCAATGCGAAGAAGCATCAGATCATCGAGGGCAAGGGCGTCCTCAACAATCGGATCTCAGAATATATCTTCCAGCATCTGAACGACATCGGCGTGCCGACGCATTTCATCAAGCGGCTCAACATGCGCGAGCAGTTGATCCGCGAAGTCGAGATCGTACCATTGGAAGTCGTGGTGCGTAATGTCGCGGCCGGTTCGTTGTCGCAGCGTTTGGGAATCGAGGAAGGCACGCAGCTGCCGCGCTCGATCATCGAATTTTATTATAAGAACGATCAGCTCGGCGATCCGATGGTCTCCGAAGAACACATCACCGCGTTCGGCTGGGCGACGCCGCAGGAAATCGACGACATGATGGCGCTGGCCATTCGCGTCAACGACTTCCTCACCGGATTGTTTCTGGGCATCGGTATTCGTCTGGTCGATTTCAAGATGGAATGCGGACGGCTGTTCGAGAACGACATGATGCGCATCATTGTCGCCGACGAAATCTCGCCGGATAGCTGCCGGTTGTGGGACATCAAGTCGAACGAGAAGCTCGACAAGGATCGCTTTCGCCGCGATCTCGGCGGCTTGCTGGAAGCCTATACCGAAGTCGCCAAGCGTCTCGGCATCCTGATCGAGAACGAGCGCCCGGCGGGTACCGGCCCGGTGCTGGTGAAGAGTTGAGCATGATCCGGAAAAATGGGAACCGGTTTTCCGATCAGATCATGCTCGCCTCAAAGGCCTCTCCATGAAGGCGCGCGTTACCGTCACCTTGAAGAATGGTATCCTTGACCCGCAAGGCAAAGCCATCGAAGGCGCGCTGAAATCGCTTGGCGTCGATGGGGTTGCAAGCGTCCGTCAGGGTAAGGTGTTCGACATCGAGCTTTCGGGCTCGGACAAGAGCAAAGCAGAAGCTGCGCTGAAAGTCGCCGCGGACAAGCTACTCGCGAATACTGTGATCGAAAATTATCGCGTCGAGGTTTTGGGCTAGCTGCCGATGAAATCCGCCGTCCTCGTTTTCCCCGGCATCAATCGCGAACGCGACATGGCGCGCGCGCTCAAGCTCGCATCGGGCCATGAGCCTGCGATGGTTTGGCACGCAGAAACCGTATTGCCGAAGGGCACCGATCTCGTCGTGGTGCCCGGCGGATTTTCCTACGGCGATTATCTGCGCTGCGGTGCAATCGCTGCGCGCGCGCCTGTGATGGACGCGGTGCGGGCGCATGCCGCCAAAGGTGGCCTTGTGATGGGCGTCTGCAACGGATTTCAAATTCTCTGCGAGTCCGGTTTGTTGCCGGGCGTGCTGATGCGCAACGCACAGCTCAAATTCATCTGCCGCGACGTGCATCTGCGTGTCGAGCGCTCGGATACTCCTTTCACGCGCGGTTATAACGCCGGTCAGGTGATCCGCGTACCGGTGGCGCATGGCGAGGGAAACTATGCCGCCGATGCAGACACATTGAAGCGCCTCGAAGGCGAGGGGCGGGTGTTGTATCGTTATTGTTCGCCTGACGGAGATGTTGGCGATTTGCACAATTTTAACGGCGCTGCTGCGTCCATTGCTGGTATCACCAGCGAGGCCGGTAACGTGCTCGGCATGATGCCGCATCCGGAAAATCACGTCGAAGACATTATGGGTTGCACTGACGGGCGCGGATTATTCGCGGGACTGGTCGAGCATTTAAAGCGTGCGGCGTAGATTTTTATAAAGGGCGATCAGCGCCGAATTTTATTGGAGGAGGCCATGCGTTATTTTATTTGGGCATCTGTTATTGTCGGTCCATCGCTGTTTGCGGTCTCATCTGCTGGTGCTGCCCCCCAGCAACTCTACAACAAAAGCGTAACAGTCAATTGGGTCGAGAGCACTTTGCAAAAAGCTTCCGACGGCAGCTCCAGAAATCCGCAGATCAATTCGACCCGCATCATTTACATCAGCAGTGCGGGGCGCTTGTTCGTCAAAGGGACGCGTAGCATCAATAATCGAAATTATCAGGGTACCAAAAACACAATTCGCGGACCGGACGGAAGCTCCAATGCCGGTCCAGGCGGATTTTCATTCGCGGGCAATCAACTCATTGGCACGGCAGTTTTCGATGGCGGGGCTCGCCGCATCGCGGTTTCCTTTGATCCCGGGTTTTCGAGCTGCACAGCCAATGTCGTCTACGGCAAGTCCGGCAGCGCGAACCAGAAATGGAAGAGCCTGGATGGCACACAGACCTTCGAATTAATCAGCGTTTCGGTCGGCGCGGTAGGCTGTTCGATCCGCGAGGGAAATGCCGTTGCGGGGTAGCTGTTACGTCGTTTGGATGACCATGCCTAGCTGCGCTTCTTCATCCGTTTGATCGTGCCGGAAAACGTGAACAGCGGTCGCGCGCCGCACAACAATGTTCCGCGCAGGAAAATCAGCGAGCCGCCGGCGCGTGTGATGCCGCCGACGGCTTCGATAAGGTCGCCTTCTTTTGCCGCGTCGAGAAATTCGCAGGCGAAGGACACCGTGACCGCAGGCGCTTGCAATTCACGCACGGCGAATGCGAACAGGCAATAATCCGCGAACGTCATGTAGCAGCCGCCATGGACATTGCGCATGCCGTTGAGATGTTTTTTCTAGACGCGGAACGCGCAGCGCACGCTGCTGTCGTCCTCGAAGCGGTGCCAGAACGGACCGTTGTTGGACTCGAATGAATCGCGGCTCCAGGTTCGCCATCCGGCGAATTCGCCTTCGGTCCCGATCAAAAGATCGGGACGGGGACGCGGTGATGTCTGCGGCGTATCGTCCAAGTTGGAATGCTCCGTATTCGCGCGGCGGACGCGTTTCGGTCTTAAATCCCATCCCTAGGCCGTGCGCAAACGCTTCGTTTCAAACGTGTCCCCAGCTTTGCACAGAATGCCGAAAAGTATCGACAAAAAGCCCTTTTCTCGTGTGCTTGATCCACTTAAGACAGGGTCCTACATCGCGTATCGGCAGCATGATTCCCAACGAACCCAAAAACGAACCCAAAAACGAACCCAGGATCACACCTGAACTCGTCGCCAGTCATGGTTTGAAGCCGGACGAGTACGAACGCATCCTCAAGATCATCGGGAGGGTGCCAAGCTTTACCGAGCTTGGAATTTTCTCGGCGATGTGGAACGAGCACTGTTCGTACAAATCCTCCCGGCTGCATCTGCGTGGCCTGCCGACCAAGGCGCCGTGGGTCATTCAAGGTCCGGGCGAGAATGCTGGCGTCATCGACATTGGTGACGGGCTCGCTGTGGTCTTTAAAATGGAGAGCCACAACCATCCGAGCTACATCGAACCGTATCAGGGCGCGACGACAGGCGTCGGCGGCATCCTGCGCGACGTGTTCACGATGGGTGCGCGGCCGATTGCATGTTTGAACGCCATTTCATTCGGCGCGCCGGAACATCCACGCACGCGGCATCTGGTATCGGGTGTCGTCGCCGGCATCGGCGGTTACGGAAATTCGTTCGGTGTTCCGACGGTGGGCGGGCAGATGCGCTTTCACACGCGCTACGACGGCAATATTCTCGTCAACGCGATGGCGGTGGGCCTCGCGGAGACTGATAAAATCTTCTATGCGGCGGCCAGCGGCGTGAATATGCCGATCGTCTATCTCGGATCGAAAACTGGTCGCGACGGTATTCATGGTGCCACCATGGCGTCCGCCGAGTTCGACGATGATAGCGCCGAGAAACGCCCGACTGTGCAGGTCGGCGATCCTTTCGCGGAAAAACTGCTTCTCGAGGCTTGTCTCGAAATCATGGAAGCGGATTGCGTCATCGCCATTCAGGACATGGGTGCGGCGGGTCTCACATGCTCGGCAGTCGAGATGGGGGCGAAGGGCGATCTTGGCGTCGAACTCGATCTCAACGCAATACCGACGCGCGAAACCGGCATGAGCGCCTATGAGATGATGCTCTCGGAATCTCAAGAGCGCATGCTGATGGTGCTCAAGCCCGAGAAGGAAAAACAGGCCGAGGCTATCTTCAAGAAGTGGGGTCTGGATTTCGCGGTGGTCGGATATACGACGCCGACGCAGCGTTTTGTGGTCAAGCATGGCGGCGACCTCAAGGTTGATCTGCCGATCAAGGAATTGGAATCTGAGGCGCCGCTATACGATCGTCCACATGTGCCGTCGCCGCAACTGCCGATGATCCGCGCGCAGGATGTCAAAGCGCCGGTCTCTATTTCTGACGCGCTGACAAAACTCATCGCCACACCTGAACTTTGCTCGAAGCGCTGGGTGTGGGAACAATACGACCACGTCATCGGCGGCAACACCCTGCAACGCCCCGGCGGCGATGCGGCCGTGGTGCGCGTGCAGGACGGACCGAAGGGACTGGCGCTCACCGTCGATGTCACGCCGCGTTATTGCGAAGCCGATCCGTTCGAAGGCGGCAAGCAGGCGGTGGTAGAGGCCTGGCGCAACATCACTGCGGTCGGGGGGCGTCCGCTGGCGGTCACTGACAATCTGAATTTCGGAAATCCTGAGCGGCCTGAGATCATGGGCCAGTTCGTTGGATGTCTCAAGGGAATCGCGGAGGCGTGCCGCGCGTTGGATTTTCCGGTCGTGTCGGGCAACGTGTCACTCTACAACGAGACCAATGGGCGCGGCATTTTGCCGACACCGTCCATCGGCGGCGTGGGCCTGCTGGATGATTTCACAAAATCCGCGACGCTTGCGTTCAAGTTTAGCGACGAAGCGATCCTGCTGGTCGGCGACACCCACGGCTGGCTCGGACAGTCAGTTTATCTGCGCGATATCTGCGGTCGTGAAGAGGGTGCGCCTCCGCCGGTCGATCTCGAAACCGAGAAGCGCAATGGCGATGTCGTGCGTGGCATGATTCACGCCGGCACGGCGACTGCGGTTCATGACATTTCGGATGGCGGTTTGTTGATCGCGCTCGCCGAGATGGCGATGGCGGGCGGCACCGGCGCGCAACTTCTCGCAGCGCCCTCCGCCATTGTGCCGCACGCATATTGGTTCGGCGAGGATCAGGGACGTTATCTCGTGACCGTCGCTGGAACAGATGCTGGCCTCGTGCTGGCCAAGATGAAGGGTGCCGGCATCCCCTGCGTCCGGATCGGCACGACCGGCGGCGATACAATTGCGATTTCGGGCGAAACGACCGTTTCGGTCGAAGCGCTCAAAGCCGGTTTTGAAGGCTGGCTTCCGGCCTATATGGCGGGCAAGGTCTGAGACTCGCCGCCTTACGCATATTGCCTGCGTGACCTCGGCGGCGATGCGCGCTAGAATCCGCAGCGTTGCGCCACTCGCTGCCAGCCGACATCGATCAGGAGACTTTGTAAATGCCGATGGACGCCCACGAGATCGAATCCATGATCAAGGCAGCTTTGCCCGATGCGAAAGTAGAAATTCGCGATCTGGCCGGCGATGGCGACCACTATGCAGCGACCGTGATTTCGGAAACGTTTCGCGGAAAATCCCGCGTCCAGCAGCATAAGCTCGTCTACGATTCACTGAAAGGCCAGATGGGCGGCGTGCTCCACGCACTGGCATTACAGACCGGCGTTCCTGATACGTAAAAAATCAGTCCGCTGCGACGAGCGCATGCACAGAGAACATTTGATCCGGGTCGGTCCATGACGCTCGCGACGCCCAGCCAGCGCCGCGCGCCAGCGCTGTAAAACGCTCAAGGCTGTACTTGTAGCTGCTTTCGGTGTGAATGGTCTCCCCCGCGCGGAATGCGAACGACCGTCCCAGCACGCGCACACTCTGTGCTTTTTTCGCGATCAAATGCATCTCGATGCGATGGCGTTCGCGATTATAAATCGCCCGGTGCACGAAGGCCGACAGATCGAAATTTCCACCAAGGCCGCGGTTGATGCGAACCAGCACGTTTGAATTGAACTTGCCTGTTACGCCGGCTGCGTCATTGTAGGCATCGCGAAGCACCTTCTCGTCCTTCTCCAGATCGACACCGACGATCATCGTTGCGCGGTCACTCAATATTTCTCGCGCGCTGCGCAAAAACGCACTGGCTTCATGCGGGTCAAAATTGCCGATGGTCGATCCAGGAAAGAATCCAACCTTCGGCATTTCTCTCACCTCAGGCGGCAGCGCAAACGGCTTGGTGAAGTCGGCCGTGACGGGATAGACCTGAAGATCGGGAAAATCCTCGCGCAAACCATCGGCCTGATCGTTGAGGAAGTCGCCCGAAATATCGACCGGCACGTAAGCGTCGAACGCGCACTGATTCAGCATCAAGCGCACCTTGGTCGTTGCGCCTGCACCGAATTCGACCAGAGCTGCGTTTGTCGGAATGGTAGCCGCAATCTCCGGGCCTCGGTCGCGCAGGATTCGCAACTCGGTGCGCGTCGGATAATATTCCGGCAGCAGCGTGATCTGCTCGAATAGCTTCGAACCTGCCTCGTCATAAAAATATTTCGGCGGCAGTTGCTGGGGATGGTGCGACAGACCCGCAATAACGTCCTGCGCAAAGGCGGCGTTTTTCTCATCGAACGGCGGCGCTTTGGCCAGAATGTGGACGTTCATGACAGTCTCGTGCGTTCAGGGTCAGACGGGATAATCGGCGAGCCGCAAGCCGGTGAATTGCCAGCGATGATGCGGATAGAAGAAGTTGCGATAGGGGATACGGCTGTGGCCTTGCGGAGTTGCAAGCGACGAGCCACGCAGCACCAGTTGATTTACCATGAACTTGCCGTTGTATTCGCCGAGCGCGCCTTCTATCGCGCGGTAACCGGGGTAGGGCGAATACGAACTGCGCGTCCATTGCCAAACGATGCCGAATGCGTCGTTGAGATGGCCGGCACGCGCCGCGACTTCCCATTCCATTTCGGTCGGCAGATGCTTTCCGCGCCAGCGCGCGAAAGCATCGGCCTCATAGTAACTGACGTGAGAAACCGGCGCGGCGAGATCGATATCCTGCAAGCCGCCCAGCGTCATGATTTTCCAATTGCCGTTGACCTTGCGCCAATGCCCCGGTGCCTGACAATCCTCGTTGGTCGCGGCGGCATGGCCATCCATCAGCCACAGCGACGGCATCGCGTAGCCGTTTGCCTCCATGAAGGCCAGCCATTCGGCGTTGGTGACGAGATTGCGCGCAAGCTTGACCGGACCGACCAGCGCGCGATGCGCAGGCTTTTCATTATCGAAGTGAAATGCATCGTCTGCGTGGCCGATGGTGTGAATGCCTTCGGTCAGCGTCACCCATTCGCCGCCATCGTGATTGGCCTTCGGAAAACGCCACTGCGGATCGTAGGCAGTCGGGATTGGATTTTGCGCGAACGCATGAAGGATGTCGGTGAGCATCAATTCCTGATGCTGCTGCTCGTGGTTAAGTCCGACCTCAATGAGGGGCCCGAGCGATTCCAGCTTGGCCGCCTCGGTCTCCTTGAAAAAGGTCGCGACGGCTGCATCGACGTGCTGCCGATAGGCGGTAACTTCCTCGGCACCCGGTCGAGTGAGGTGCCCGCGTTGGGCGCGCGCATGCCGCGGCCCCGCGCCGACATAATAGGAGTTGAAGATATAGGCGTAGTCCGGATGGAAAGGCGTATAGCCAAGGCTGTGCTCGCCAAGCAGGAATTGCTCCCAAAACCAGGTCACATGCGCCCGGTGCCATTTCGCGGGACTGGCATCCGGCATCGACTGGACCAACTGATCCTCGGGCGACAGCGGTGCCGCTCGTCGCTCGGTCTCGTCACGTACAGCGCGATAGGCGGCAAGCAGCCGCTCCGCCGCTTGGGGGCGCAATTCGGACGTATTCAGGGATCGGGCCGTGGCGACATTTTTCGGCATAGCAGCTTGTTCCGTCAAGGCGAGCTCTGGTTTTGGAGAGAACGATGCTTTGGCGGATCGGTTCCGACGCGTATCGTTCTAGATAGGCCTTCGGCCGAAAGATAAAAGGCACCCGCGGTCATGATTTGAATACGTGATGGCCAGCGGCGACGTTACAGTCTGATTCTCGGCCCAAAGCATGGCACACCCTCTGCAAATTGATTGGGCTGGGGAACCGTTTTGGGCTACATACTTGTTGAAGCGGCTTAACGGTTATCTATCCGGACCCGCCAAGGGCAGAGCCTGCTGACCGATCCAAAGGGACTCGACAATGAGCATCGACCAATTCATCGAAAACGAAGTGAAATCCAACGACGTGGTGCTGTTCATGAAGGGCACACCGCAGTTTCCGCAGTGCGGATTTTCCGGCCAAGTTGTCCAGATTCTTGACCATGTCGGGGCGGCCTACAAGGGCCTGAACGTACTTGAATCATCCGAGCTGCGCGACGGCATCAAGAGCTATTCGAATTGGCCGACCATTCCGCAGCTTTATGTGAAGGGCGAGTTCGTCGGCGGCTGCGATATCATCCGCGAGATGTTCCAGGCCGGCGAATTGCAACAACTGTTTTCCGACAAGGGTGTCGCCGTCCAACAGCCCGCCGGGTGATTCATCGGTGCAAAGACGGCTGGCTAACGCCACACGTTCTATTGCTTGCTTCAACCTTCCTGACCGATACACTTCCTCTCAAGCCCGGACATTGACGATCTGGGCAAAGGGAGGAATTTTATGTTTTTGAATCGCCTCGCCCGCGCGTCGTTGCTTGTCGCGCTCACCTTGCTCGGCGGAAGCATTCTTCCCGCAACGCGCGCGCTTGCCGAAAGCGTTGCGCCGGCACGCCCGGAAGAGGCAGGAT
>JBBRGE010000048.1:0-9543 GCA_038241045.1 Hyphomicrobiales bacterium
CGGCGCAGGATCTGCACGATGCGCTGTCGCCGCTCGGAGCCGATCTGATGGTGCGGGCGATTGGCACGTTGGAGCGCGGCAAGTTGCAATTCACCAGACAGAGCGAACAGGGCGTGACCTACGCCGCCAAAATCGACAAGGCAGAAGCGCGGATCGACTGGACGAAATCCGCACATGCGGTATTGCGTCACATTCACGGGCTGTCGCCGTTTCCCGGCGCGTGGTTTGAAATCGCCATCGAAGGCGACACGGCGCGTATAAAAGTGCTGCGATGTGAGATTGCGAAAGGTTCGGGAAAGCCGGGTGAGTTGCTCGACGATAAGCTCACGATTGCTTGTGCCGACGGCGCGATCAGAATTCTCGAATTGCAGCGCGCAGGCAAGCCGCCGATGAAGGCCGACGCGTTTCTCAATGGCACGCCGCTCAAGCCGCCGATGCGTGTCATATTATGAGCATGACCTTTTCGAAAAACCGGTTCCCACTTTTCCGGGTCATGCTGTGATGCCGCGTTACAAGCTCATCATCGAATATGACGGCGGTCCATACTGCGGCTGGCAGTATCAGGACAACGGCCCTTCGGTGCAGGGCGCGCTTGAGATCGCCGCAAAGGCGATGTGCGGCGAAGACATTCGCGTCAATGGCGCAGGACGGACCGATGCGGGTGTGCATGCGCTGGCGCAGGTCGCGCATCTGGACTTTACGAAATCATATTCGGCGGATCGCGTGCGCGACGCTCTCAATGCGCATCTCCGACCAAACCCAATCGGCGTTCTGTCTGCGGAGATCGTGCCGGAAGCGTTCGATGCAAGGTTTTCCGCGATCAAACGGCATTACATTTACAAAATTTCAAACCGCCGGGCGAATCTGGCGCTTCACACCGGCAAGTCATGGCGCGTGGCGCGGACGCTCGATGCGGATGCGATGCATGACGCAGCGCAGATGCTGATCGGCAAGCACGATTTCACGACATTCCGCGATACCGAATGCCAGGCCAAATCGCCGGAGAAAACGCTCGACGCCCTCGATGTGGTGCGCGACGGCGACGACATCAACATCACGACATCCGCGCGCTCGTTCCTTCACAGCCAGGTGCGCTCGATGGTCGGCTCGCTGGTGTGGGTCGGTCACGGGCGCTGGAGAACGAGCGATATGAAGTCCGCACTTGAAGCGCGAGACCGCACCGCCTGCGGTCCTGTCGCGCCGCCGGATGGATTGTATCTGGTGCGGGTGGATTACTGAATGTCCTTCAAGATCTGCGACTTCAGCAAATCCCAGAACAACTCCTCGCCATCGGCGATATTTTCCTGCCAATGATCGGCGGCGTTGTCGTCCGCATCGTCAGTGATGAACTTGAACGCGCGCCACGGCAGGCTGTGGCGCTGGCAGACATGAGCGATCGCAAATAATTCCATATCGACGATGTCGATATTGTTTTCCACCAGCCACGGATCGACGGAAGTAACGAAGCTGTCGCCGGTGCCGCAGGTGACTCCGCCGTGGCCTGATGAGAGTTTATCGACCTCCGGCGAGAACGGCGTGCGCCCGCGCGGTGCCAACGGCATCGCCATCATGTCGCGCTGAACCACATGCGAGACTTCGACGAGGCCGCTGTGCCTTTTGTGGATTTTTCCGGCGGTGCCGTAATTGATGACGAGTTGCGGCCGCAACACCAAAAGCGCCAGCGTCGCCGCACTGGCGGCGTTGATCTTGCCGACGCCGGTATAGATGACGCCGACACCTTCGGGCGCGCGTTCTTTCGCGAGTTCATCGTCGATCGCGGTGAGAACGAGAATCTTATCGCTCATTTTCGTGCGCTCATGCGAAATATCGATCCAGCACGCTGCGGTAGATTTTTGTCAACTTCTCCAAATCCGAAACCGGCACGCGTTCGTCGACCTGATGCATGGTCTGGCCGACGAGGCCAAATTCCAGCACTGGGCAATAGTGTGTAATAAACCGCGCGTCCGACGTGCCGCCGCCAGTGTTCAGCTCGGGCTTGCGGCCTGTCACGTCCTCAATCGCTGCGACCACCAGATCGGTGAATGCCCCCGGCTGTGTGCGGAACGCGTCGGCGTTCGACGGCTCCCATTCGATGCGTGCGCGGATAGCGTTGCCGGAGGATTTCACCACGCGCTGCTCAATCAGATGGCGTAGTGACTCCTGCGTATGGCAGTCATTAAAGCGCATATTGAAACGCGCGCGCGCGGAGGCCGGAATGACATTCCATGCCGGATTACCGATGTCGATGGACACGAATTCGAGATTCGACGGCTGGAAATGATCGGTGCCTTGGTCGAGCGGCTCGGCGCTGAGGGCGGCAATGAGCGTCGCGATCTGCGGCGAAGGATTCACCGCGCGGTGCGGATAAGCGACATGGCCCTGCGTGCCTTCGACAATGAGTGTGCCGGACAACGACCCGCGTCGTCCAATCTTGATGCAGTCGCCGAGTTCGTTGACATTGCTGGGCTCGCCCAGCACGCAGTGGTCGAAATTTTCGCCGCGATCCGAAGCCCACTTCAAAAGCTTGACCGTGCCGTTCACGGCGTCCGCTTCTTCGTCGCCGGTAATCAGAAACGAGATCGAGCCGTTAGGTTTGCCACCATTCGCTTTCAGATAATCGAGAACGGCCGCGACCGAACAGGCGATGCCGCCCTTCATGTCCACCGCGCCACGGCCGTACAGAAATCCCTCCGCGACATCGCCGGCGAACGCGCCGTGCGTCCATCGCGCATCGTCGCCTGCCGGCACAACGTCGGTATGACCGGCGAATGTGATGTGGGGTTTGCTCGTTCCAATGCGCGCGTAGAGATTGTCGATATCGGCGGCGTCCGGCTCGGAGAAAGTCTTGCGATGGGTTTCGAATCCAGCGGCTTTCAAAATAGTCTCAAGCACACCGAGCGCACCCGCATCCGCCGGCGTTATCGACGGACAGCGGATGAGGTCGCGGGTGATGGAGAGTGCGTCGGTCATTTAACAGTTTAGTCCCGCAGCAACTCGTTAATACTCGTCTTGGCGCGGGTGCGCTCGTCGACGCGTTTGACGATGACCGCGCAGGCGAGCGAGGGTCCGGGTGAACCGTTCTTGAGCGGCTTGCCCGGAAGCGATCCCGGCACCACGACGGAATACTCCGGCACTTCGCCGATAAAGGTTTCGCCGGTTTCGCGATCGACGATCTTGGTCGATGCACCGAGAAACACGCCCATCGACAGCACAGCGCCTTTGCGCACGATGACGCCTTCGGCGACTTCGGAGCGCGCGCCGACGAAGCAATCGTCCTCGATGATGACGGGGCCGGCTTGTAGCGGCTCCAATACGCCGCCGATGCCGACGCCGCCGGAGATGTGGACGTTCTTTCCAATTTGCGCGCAGGAGCCGACGGTGGACCATGTGTCGATCATGGTCGATTCATCGACATACGCGCCGAGGTTGACAAAGGACGGCATCAGCACGACGTTCTTCGCAATGAACGCCGAGCGTCGAACGATGGCGCCGGGGACCGCGCGAAAGCCTGCGGTCTTGAAGCGATCTTCGCTCCAGTCCTCGAATTTCGATGGCACTTTATCCCACCATGTCGCGCCATTGGGTCCGCCGCTGATCGGCGTCATGTCGTTCAAACGAAACGACAGCAGCACGGCCTTCTTCAGCCACTGATGCACGTTCCATTTTCCGGTCGCCTCGCGCTCGGCCACGCGCACCTCTCCCTTGTCGAGCATATCGAGCGCAAGCTCCACAGCGTGGCGCACCTCGCCCTTGGTCGCGGCGTTGACCTTGTCGCGGGCATCAAAAGCTGCGTTGAGCGTGGATTCGAGAGCGGCGTGAGACATTTGTATTCCTTGGACGTCATAAATTCGGAGAGGCTTTTGTCGGGATTCGGCGGCGTTGAGTCAAGCAGGACGCGGCCAATTATGCGGGTCGCACGTTCTGCAAAATCCCCGTCAGATCGTCGGTGATGTGATCGACATAAGCGGCGTCGCGGCCTTCCAGCTCCCAGTCCTCGCGGACAACATTTTTGGTCCCGTCCGGCACCACCAGCACCGTGGTCATGCCGAGATCGTGCGGCGTCGTCAGGTTGCGCGCGAGGTCTTCAAACATCGCGGCTTTCAGCGGATCGACGTTATGCATGCGCAGGAAACGCAAGTAAGTCTGCCGTGCGGGCTTCGGCTCCAGTTCCGCTGACACAATGTCGAACACGTCCTCGAAATGGCTGTTGAGGCCGAGGCGCTCCAGAACTTTCGCCGCGTGTGCCCTCGAGCCGTTGGTGAGGATTAGTTTGCGGCCTGGAAGTTTTTCGATCGCAGCACCCATTGCGGGGTTCGGCTCCAACGGCGAATGGTCGATCTCGTGGACGTAGGCGAGGAAATCACCGGCGCGCAGGCCGTGTTCGGTCATCATCCCGCGCATCGTGGTGCCGTAGCGTTTGTAATAGTCTTTCTGAATTTTGAATGCTTCGTCCTTCGAGACATTGAGATACTGCGCGACGAAATCGCGTATTCGCACATCGACCTGCTGCCACAGATTGACGTGATGCGGATACAGCGTGTTGTCGAGATCGAACACCCACGTCTCGATGTGAGCAAAGCTACGCTTCGCCACGACCTTCAAAGCCTGCGTCATGGCATTGCGAACCGCAGCGTCATGCCGCTGCTCAGGTTCACCGGCGCATAGCCCGTCACGTTGAGGCCGCGCGTGCCGCAATCGCTATGCTCGGTGAATTCGAATTGCGTCTCGCGCGTGCAAAGCATCGTCGAACCGCCCCAGTTCACGGCACGGCTATTGACCTTGATGGTGCGCCCGTCGGTGTCGATAGCCTCCGCAAAGCTGTAGATGTTGCGTGGTATTCCCGTGATGTCGGGATGCAGGCATTTGCCGGGCTCGATGCCGTACCAGCCGCGATTGGTGATGGTCTTGCCATCGTCGATCCCGACCGACGACATCACTTTATAAGGTGTGTCGTTGCACCACGTCAGGCCGGTCGTGGAGGGCAGTTGCACGGCAGCGATCATGGTCTCGAAAAAGTTCGCCGCCTGCGGCGCGTCGGCCGCAAGCCCGCGCGTTCTCAAAAAAGTCGCCAGCGCGTTTTGGGTCTTCGGCCCATCGACGCCGTCGATGGGAGCCGCGTCGTAACCTGCGATGACGAGCAAGCGTTGGATTGCCGCGAGCTTGGCCTGCTCGTCGTCATATACCGCGCCTTCCGCCAGATAGGCAATCATGTTGCCTTCGGCGTCGGCATTGGGTTTTACCTCGGTGAACGGCACTGCGGTTTGCCCGCTGCGGCATTGGCGCGCGGCGGCGATGACAAAATCATTCTGGGCGATGCAGAAATTATCGGAGCCGTTCTGCGGCACGGGCGACGCGCCGTAAACCGGCAGCGAGCGCGCATGAAGCAAGATGCGGTCCGCGCTGAGCGTGCCTTGCGCCACCACGCGGCACGACGCGGGATTGATGCGAAACCAGCCGCGTGTGGCGGTTGCGGATTTGTCGTCGATGCCGATGGCGGCTTCGACGACGTAGCTCATTCGGTTGCAGATTTTCAGGTCGGCGTGAGCCGGGAAGGTGGATAAAATCGCTGCGACGAAAATCATCGCCGTATAACAAAATAGGCGATTGGGATTTTTATAATTGTCATCACCGGGCTTGTCCCGGTGATCCCGTTCATGTGGGCAGCGTGCCCTTCCATTCGGGATGGCCGGAACAAGTCCGGCCATGACAGATTTATACAATGCGGTTGCTCGCATCATCACTTGTGGATCAGCGTTCCCGTGCCCTGATTGGTGAACAGTTCGAGCAGCACCGCATGCGGCGTCTTGCCGTCAATGATGACGACACCCTCGACGCCGGCATCCAGCGAATAGATGCAGGTCTCGACTTTCGGAATCATGCCGCCGGAAATCGTGCCGTCGGCAATCAGTTTGCGTGCGTCCTTGACCGACAGGTCCGGAATGAGTTTTTTGGATTTGTCGAGCACGCCGGGAACGTCGGTCAGCAGTAGCAGCCGCTTGGCCTTCAGTGCACCCGCAATCGCGCCGGCGAACGTATCGGCATTGACATTATAAGTCTTGCCGTCTCGGCCGTTCGCGACCGGTGCGAGCACCGGGATGAGTTCATAACCGATCAGCTGATTGAGCAGCTTCAAGTCAACCGTGTCGGGCTCGCCGACGAAACCGAGATCGATCACCTTTTCGATGTTCGAGCCCGGATCGACTGTGGTGCGTGTCGCCTTGGTGGCGGTCACCATGTTGCCGTCCTTGCCGCAAAGGCCCACGGCCTTGCCACCGGCCTCGTTGATGTTGCTGACGATCTGCTTGTTGATCGAACCCGCCAGCACCATCTCGACGATTTCGATGGTCGCCGCATCGGTGATGCGCAGACCTGCCGCGAATTCCGACTTGATGCCGAGCCGCGTCAGCATCGCGGCGATCTGCGGGCCGCCGCCATGCACGACGACCGGATTGATCGCGGTCTGTTCGAGCAGAACAATGTCACGCGCGAATTGCTTGGCGAGGGCATCCTCGCCCATCGCGTGGCCGCCGTATTTAATGACGATGGTTTCCTCGTCGTACCGCTGCATATGCGGGAGCGCTTCGGAGAGAATGCGCGCCTGATCCAGCGGGCTGATATTGGGTGGCAGGTCGATCATTGCAGGAATCTCGTTCGTGCGATTTGGCTCAGGTTTTAGCCGATTGACGCAAGGCGCGCAAAGCGCCGCGGGGGCTTTTCAACCTGCGCGGCGGGGCCACACGGCGGCAATTGCAAGCACGAGCCAACTCAGAATAAGAAGCGTGCCACCGGTCGGCGCTGCCATCGGAAACAGCGCATTGCCAAAATAATGCCTGAACGTCAGGTCGCCCGCGAACAGTGTCGCGCCCGCGATGAGACCGAAGGTGGCGGTGATTCCAAGGGGGCGTTGAATCAGACCATGCGCCGTCACCAATGCTGCCGCGATGGCGGCCGGGGCATGAAACAGCAGCATGGTCGATGACGGACCGAGGCGGCCGGTGTCGCCCGCATGTGCTGCGAGCGACGCGAGGATCACGCCGGCGGCTCCCATCAATCCGGCGAGTGCCGTGGCAATGCGTACAAATCCGTTCGACGTCATCCGACACGCTCCTTCAATAATTTTACCATGGCGGCGCGCAATTCCGGCATGCCGGCACCCGTGCGCGACGACGTCACGAGCAATTCAGGAAACGCCGCCGGATGTTTTCGAAGCGCATCCTTCGTTGTCGTGATGGTCTCATCCAACTCGGATTGCTTCACTTGGTCGGATTTTGTCAGCACGACCTGATAGCTCACGGCGGATTTGTCGAGCGTTTTGAGCACGTCGGTGTCGAGTTCTTTGAAGCCGTGCCGCGAGTCGATCAGCACATAGACACGCGCTAAATTGGCACGGCCTTGCAGGAATTTATGGATCAGCGCTGTCCATGACGCGACTTTGGTTTTGGGCGCGGACGCGTAGCCATAGCCGGGCATGTCGACAAGCCGCAGGCTGGTGTTCCGGCCGGCGTCGGCGGTGCCTTCGAAGAAAATCAGTTCCTGGGTGCGGCCCGGCGTGTGCGAGGTGCGTGCCAGCGCGTTGCGGCCTGTAAGCGCGTTGATGAGACTGGATTTACCGACGTTGGAGCGTCCGGCGAATGCAACCTCGACGCCCGCCATCGGCGGCAGCGTCTCAATCGAAGGCGAGGCCCAGAAGAATTGCCAGTCGCCGGCGAACATCTTGCGACCGGTTTCCATCAGCTCCGCATCGGTGTCGACGGTCATGCGAAGGTTCTCGGACTAAACGCCCGGCAAATTGCCGGGCGGGAAATTTACGTCGTCTTCTTGGCGCCGCCGAACGTCGATTTCAGATTGTCGAACAGTTCGATCTTCGCGCCGTTCTTTTGCATGATGTAGCTTTGTTGAAGCACCGACAGCAGGTTGTTCCATGCCCAATAGATCACGAGGCCGGCCGGGAACGACGCAAGCATGAAGGTGAAGATCAGCGGCATCCAGTCGAAGATCATCTTCTGCGTCGGATCCGGCGGCGTGGGATTAAGCTTCATCTGGAACCACATCGTGATGCCCATGATGATAGGCCAGATGCCGAGCATCAGATACGGGCCGATGTGCGGACCGAGCGTCATCGGATCGAACGGGATCAAGCCGAACAGATTGAAGATCGTGGTCGGATCGTGCGCCGACAGATCCTTGATCCAGCCGAAGAACGGCGCATGCCGCATTTCGATGGTGACGAACAGCACTTTATAAAGAGAGAAGAACACCGGAATCTGAATCAGAATCGGAAGGCAACCCGCGATCGGATTGATCTTCTCCTTCTTGTAGATTTCCATCATCTCCTGCTGCTGCTTCACCTTGTCGTCGGGATAGCGCTCCTTCAGCGCGGCGAGCTGCGGCTGCACGGCTTTCATCTTCGCCATCGACGCATAAGACTTGCTGGCGAGCGGGAAAAACACGGCCTTGACCACAACCGTCACCAGCAGGATGGCGACGCCGAAATTGCCGACGATATGGAAGAACCAGTCGATCATCCAGAACATCGGCTTGGTGATGAAGTAGAACCAGCCCCAGTCGATCAGACGGTCGAATTTGTTGAGCTTAAGCTGCTTGTCGTAGGTATCGACCACCGCGCTTTCCTTGGCGCCGGCGAACAGGTTGACGCTGGTCGTCGTGGTGCCGCCGATCGACACCGTGATCGGATCGAGCAGGTAGTCGGTCTGGTAATGCCGAACCGCTCCAATGAGCGTGGACGAGAACTTCGCCTGAACCGACGATACGGGATTGGGCAGCAGGGTAGCGGCCCAGTATTTGTCGGTGATGCCGAGCCAAGCGTTGGTGACCTTGAAGTTGACGGCCTTGTCGTCGTCAATTTTCTTGTAGCCATACTCTTGCAGGCCGCTCTCACCGAGAACGCCGATCAGTCCTTCGTGCAGGATGTAATAGCCCGACACTTGCGGCGTGCCGTGACGTGAGATCAGGCCGAATGGATACAGCGTGACCGGCTTATCGCCGACGTTCGATACATCGTCCTTGATGGTGAAAAGATATTTGTCGTCGATCGAGATGGTGCGTTTGAAAGTCAGGCCCTGACCGTTGTTGAAGCTCAAGGTTACCGGCGTCGCAGGCGTCAGCGCGCCCGCTCCGTCTTGCGTCCAGACAGTGTCCTTGTCCGGCATCTTGATCGTCGAGCCAGCCGCAGGAACGAAGCCAAACTCTGCGTAAAACGGCTCCTTGGTGCCCGACGGCGAGAACAGTTCGATGGCGGGCGATTTCGGATCGACGGTCTCGCGATATTTGATAAGCGCGACGTCGTCGATGCGTGCGCCTTTCAACGCAATCGAACCCGAAAGGCTCGGCGTCTCGATCTTGACGCGCGGGGAGGCCGCCAGAACCGTACCGCGGCTTTGCACGGTCGCCGGTGCGACGGTCGGTCCGCCCGGAATGGCACCTGCGGACGGCGATCCGGTTTGCGGCGTTGGATTCGAAGCCGTTCCCTGCGCGGGCGTTGTCGGATTGGCAGCGGGATTGGCCTGACGCTGTGCCTGCTCG
>JBBRGE010000049.1:0-9510 GCA_038241045.1 Hyphomicrobiales bacterium
CGTCCACACGCCGGGCTCCATGCGAATGATGTAATTGATTTTCTCGCGCAGCTTCGCGTTCAACGCGACAAGGAAGTTAACCGTGTTCGGTGCCGCGCGCGGAATGGTTGCCAGATATTGGGCGAATAAAGGCGATGGCGCGTCCGTCTTGAGATAGGGCGCGAGTTCGGCGGCGAGGTCGGGCGGGTACGCGAACGGAAATTGTTCCGCGTAGGGTTCGACAAAGAAATCGAACGGATTGACAACTGCCATGTCGGCGATGAAATCGACTTCGATCTTGAATTCCCGCGTCGGCGCCGGAAACACGAAACGCGCGAGCCAGTTGCCCTGCGGATCCTGCTGCCAATTGATAAAGTGTTTCTCGGGAAGAACTTTCAGCGAATAACCGGACACACGCGTGCGAGTGTGCGGTGCCGGTCGCAAACGGATGACCTGCGGCCCGAGGCTTACGGGCTGGTCGTATTTATAATGGGTGACGTGATGGAGAGCGACAGTGATCGACACGGCACAACAACCTCAATGACTTCTTTTGAGCAGACCACCTAGGTGCAAGGCGATCAAGCGCTAACAGCGGGCATGGAATGCTTAAGTCGCAAGCGAATCACGGCATCATGCGGATTGCATCGTTAAAAAAATCCGCGCCGACGAAATTTCCCGATTTTAGCGCCATCGCCGCCTCGCCGCGCTGCCAGCCGACCGCACGCAGAACCGGAACCCCCGGAGCAATTTCAGCGCCAACCAGAAACCCCGGAATGCCGAGACGATCGACCACCGCGCCCGATGTTTCGCCGCCCGCGATCACGAACCGTCGCACACCGGCGTCCGCCAGATGCGCGGCAATATTTGCCATCGCCTGTTCAATGGCATGTCCGGCAGCATCGCGGCCGTATTTAACCTGAAGTGCCGTGACTTGATCTGGCGTTGAACTGCTCGCGATGAGAATGGGCCGATCCGCAAGATGCTCCCTCGCCCAATTCAACGCCCGTTCGATTTCGCTGTCGCCGGATAGGATTTTTTCTGGATCGAGCCGTAGTACGGGTATGGTTTTCTCGGCTTCGGCGATTTGCGCCAGCGTCGCCTGTGAACAACTGCCAGCGAGGCAGGCAACAGGGCCGCCCACAGGTCTGGCGGCGGGCTGCGGCGCACGGGTTTGCTCCGTTCGCCTCGACGCGACAACCGCGCGAGCGAGACCCAACCCAAACCCTGACGCGCCGACAGACAGACGATGTTCAATCGCGACCTGACCGACAACCTCCAGATCGTCATCGAACACCGCATCGACAATCGCGGCGCTAAAGCCTTGCGCCGCCAATTCAACCAAACGGTGACGAATTGCATCGGGGCCGCGCGCGACGGTCGCGAGATCGACAAGGCCAACTTTCGATTTACTTTGAGGCGTAAGGACACGAACCAGATTCGAATCCCGCATCGGATTGAGCGGATGATCCTTGAGCGAGCTCTCGTTCAGCGGCACGGCGCCGACAAACAAATTTCCCTGAAACACCGTGCGGCCTGTTCCCGGAAACGCCGGCGTTACAAGAACGATCGCGTCGCCGGAATCGGCGCGTAGCGCGTCCATCACGGGGCCAATATTTCCAGCGTCGGTGGAATCGAATGTCGAGCAAATTTTAAACAACACATGCGGCGCGCCTTGCCCCCGAAGCCATTTGTTGGCGGCTCGCGAACGACTGACGGCGTCATCTGCCGCAATCGAGCGGCTTTTCAGGGATACAACCACGGCATCGACATCCGGCAGCGTCAACGCATCGTCCGGCACGCCGATGGTCTGCACCGTGCGCAACCCGCAGCGCGTCAGCGTGTTGGCGAGATCGGACGCGCCGGTATAGTCGTCGGCGATGCATCCGAGAGCCAGCGTCACACGCGCGCTCCTGCTATCGTCGTCGCATACGGCGCAAACCAGCCGAGCCCATCGACTGTTTTTCCCTTCGGGCGATATTCGCAACCCACGAACCCCGAATAGCCGAGACGATCCAGTTCATCGAACAGAAATGGATAATTCAATTCCTCGCCGGCAGGTTCGTTGCGCGAAGGCACGCTGGCGATCTGGATGTGACCGATCAGCGGCATCATCGCGCGCAGCGCCATTGCCACATCGCCGTGCACGATCTGACGGTGATAAATGTCAAACTGGAGTTTGAGATTCGGCAGTTTCATGTCCTTAATGAGATTCACCGCAAAATCGAAGTCGTTCAAAAAATATCCCGGCACATCGCGCGGATTGATCGGCTCGATCACAACATCAATATTGTGTTTGCTGAGCGCCTCGGCGGTCCACGCGACCGCGCGGCGAAACGAAGCTACATTTTTCTGATCGCGCCGGTCGGCGATTCCCGCCATCATATGCAGACGCTTGACGCCGGTCGCCGCCGTATAAGGTAGCGCTTTCTGGATGCTGTTCTGTAAATCAGAAAATCGATCCGGCAAGGCCGCAAAGCCGCGCTCGCCATTCTCCCAGTCTCCCGGCGGCAAATTGAACAACGCCTGCGTCAAATCATTACGACGCAATGCATCGCCGACATCGTCGGCGGCGAAGTCATAAGGAAAAAGAAATTCCACCGCGTCGAAGCCCGCATCCGACGCCGCTTTGAAGCGATCGAGAAACGGCCATTCGTTAAACATCATCGACAGGTTGGCGGCGAAACGCGGCATTTCAGATTCCGAATGGTTAAAGCGGCGATTGCTAGTTGTCGCCCGGCAATTTCGTATTGGTGACCCGCGCATACATCCGCGCCACCGACGCGTCGTCGTCGCGGCCCATCCCTGCCGCCGACGTCATCAGAAACATCTGCAACGCGGCGGCCGAAACCGGCACCGGAAATTTCGCGGTCCGTGCCATGTCCTGAACGATTCCGAGATCCTTGACGAAAATATCGACCGCGCTGCGCGGCGTGTAGTCGCCATCCAGCACATGCGGCATCCGGTTCTCGAACATCCATGAATTCCCGGCGGACGCCGTGATAACCTCGTAGACTTTCCGAATATCGAGTCCCTGTTTTGCAGCAAACGCAATTGCCTCGCTAGCCGCGGCGATGTGTACGCCCGCGAGCAACTGATTGATCATCTTGAAGGCCGCGCCCTGCCCTGCCTCATGTCCAAGTTCGTAAAGCTTCGCCGACATCGCATCGAGCGCGGGGCGCGCCTTTGCAAAGGCCGCGTCGCTGCCCGACGCGAGAATTGTCAGCTCCCCCTGCGCCGCACGCTGTGCGCCGCCGCTGATCGGTGCGTCAAGATAATGCCGTCCGGTCGCTTCAAGCTGCTTCGCCAACCGCCGCGCAACATCGGGATCCATGGTCGCTGACGAAATGAAAACCGAATTTTTGGGGAGCGTTTCGGCGACGCCGTGCTCGCCGAAAAGAATTGCCTCGGTCTGCGCCGCGTTGACGACAACGCTGACGACGGCATCCGCATCGCGGGCGGCGTCAGCAGGTGTCGCAGCACTGCGGCCACCCTCGGCAACGATCTTCGCAACCGCTGTTGGCGTGACGTCACAACCGGCCACGTCGAAACCGGCGCGATTCAGCGACAACGCCATGCCGAGACCCATCGAGCCCAGCCCGACGAATCCGACGCGGCCCTTGGCCGGCACTGACGATCCCGCCTGAGATGGACCGGGCATGATGTCCTCGTTTGCTTTCTTGGCTCAAACGCCTGAGCAATTGGACGCTTGGTAGCACGACTTCACGTCACCGCAAAAAGCCGTTTGAGCGCAGCCGAAATCATGTGAAAAAGATGCCATAAGGAGTCACGATGAACGAAACCAAGCTGCGCGAGCAAATCTGCATCTATGCCCGCTCGCTGTTCGAGCGCGGCCTGACGCCGGGCTCATCAGGAAATATCAGCGTCAGGCTCGACGATGACGGCTGGCTGGTGACGCCGACCAATGCATCGCTCGGTTTTCTCGATCCGGCGCGGCTGTCTCGCCTCGATTCAGCGATGCGCCTGATTTCGGGCGACGCGCCCACCAAGGAAATTCCGCTGCACGCGGCGCTCTACGAGACGCGCAAATCCGCTCGCGCCATCGTCCATCTGCATTGCGCGCATTGCGTTGCGCTCTCGATGTTGCCGGAGATCGACGCAACCAACGCGCTGCCGCCGATGACGCCTTATTATGTGATGCGCTGCGGCGCGACGGCGCTGCTTCCTTATTTCGCACCTGGTGACGCGGCCGTTGGCGACGCCATTCGCGGCCTTGCGGGGAAATATTCGTGCGTTCTGCTCGCAAACCACGGGCCTGTCGTGGCAGGCGATACGCTTGAAGCTGCCGTCTTCGCGAGCGAAGAATTGGAAGAAACAGCCAAGCTTTACATGATGCTGCGCGGGATGAGTCCGCGCGTGCTCACAACCGAACAAGTCGCCGATCTTATTGCGCGATTCAAACTTGATATCCCGACAAGTAAATAGACGGCGAAAATCACGTCTCGCTTCAGGCGCCGGCAGCCTCGCGTGTCAGCACATCCTCGATGCGTGCAGCCGCCGATATCATCATGCGCGCGGCAGACGGGATGTCGTCGATATGCGCGGCGGGCAAATCCGTCTCGGGCTTGATGTCCGACACCACGCCAACGATATCGGGGTCCTGCGGAAACATCAGCGGCCGGCCATTGGCGGCGCGATGCACTTCGATCTTCGGGTGCGAACCGGATTTGAAACCCTCGACGATAATCAAATCGACGCGCGCCATTTTTTCCAGCAATTCTGTGAGGCGCGGCTCCGGTGCATTGCGCAGTTCGTGCATCAACACCCAGCGCCGCGCCGAGGCGACCAGCACTTCGGTTGCACCCGCCTGCCGGTGACGCCATGAATCCTTGCCCGGAACATCGACATCGAATTTGTGATGCGCATGCTTGACGGTCGAAACCTTCAATCCTTCGGCTGTGAAATGCGGGATGAGTTGCGTCAGCAACGTCGTCTTGCCCGCGCCGCTCCACCCAGCCAGTCCAATTACCTTCATGCCACGATCCAGAACAGACAATTCGAGAACCCGCATTAGTCCATGCGATGTTGCGGTAGCAAGGCTATTGTCAAAACCCTGGCCCCGAAAATCGGTGCCGCGGCCTTGCCAATTTGTCATCGGCGCGAGACGTTAGGCGTTAAAACAGGGCCTCAAAGGCGGCGAAAATGACGAACGCAATGACCGGAGATACCGCATGTCGATGCAAGGCCTGATCTCCCCCACCGACACAATGCCGGTCCGCAAAGCGAACCGCGCCGCACTGGCCCACATTCCCGGCGACGAAGGCTGGCCGCTGATTGGCCGTACCCTAAACGTGCTTGCCGATCCCAAGGGCGAAGTCGAGCGGATGTCGAAGCGCTTCGGTCTTGTCTACCGCTCGCGCATCCTTGGCGAGACCAGCGTCTCGCTGCTGGGGCCTGACGCCATCGAAATGATCATGATGGATCAGACCAAATTGTTTTCTTCAACTCACGGCTGGGGCTCCATTCTGGGCTTGCTGTTTCCGCGCGGCTTGATGCTGTTGGATTTCGACGAGCATCGGCTGCATCGCCGCGCGCTGTCGTTCGCTTTCAAATCGGGGCCGATGAAATCATATCTGGCACAACTCGATTCCGGCATCGCCAAACGCGTCGCGCAGTGGCTCGCGGCACCGGGGCCGATGCAGTTTTATTCGGCGATGAAACAACTCACATTGGACCTCGCCGCAACCTCATTTCTCGGCACGGAGATCGGTCCCGACGTGGACAAGGTGACGCGCGCTTTCGTCGACATGGTCGCAGCCTCCGTGGCGCCGATCCGCCAGCCATGGCCGGGCACGCAGATGGCGCGAGGCGTCAAGGGCCGCGAAGTCATCGTCGAATATTTCTCCGAGCAGATTCCGATCCGCCGCGCGAACGGAGGCGACGACCTGTTCTCGCAACTGTGTCAGGCGACGCACGAGGATGGCGCATTACTGTCCACGCAGGATATCGTGGATCACATGAGCTTTCTGGTGATGGCGGCGCACGACACGCTCACCTCGTCGCTCACACAGTTCGTCTCGATGCTGGCCGCGAATCCGCAATGGCAGCAAAAATTGCGCGACGAGGTTATGGCGCTTGGCCTTAAGGACGGCGAGCCGATGCCGTTCGAGAAACTGGAGGAAATGCCGCTGACCGAGATGGCGTTCAAGGAAGCGATGCGAATGAAGCCGCCGGTGCCCTCGATCCCGCGCCGCGCAATGCGCGACTTTACGTTCAAGGGTTTCGATATTCCCGCGGGTACATTGGTAGGCATGAATCCATTGTTCACGCATCATATGAAAGAGCACTGGACCGATCCGGAATCATTCGATCCGCTGCGCTTCACCGACGAAGCGACCCGCGCGCGGCATCGCTTCGCTTGGGTGCCGTTCTCGGGTGGTGCGCATATGTGTCTCGGGCTGCACTTCGCCTACATGCAGGCGAAATGTTTTACATTTCACTTCCTGCGGAATCTCAATGTGTCGGTCGCCTCGGGTTATGTCCCCGACTGGCAGATGTGGCCGATTCCGAAACCAAAAGATGGACTGCATGTCACGCTGTCGCGGGCTTAGGACTGCGCAACCATCTTCTCGATCATGAACACCACGCTTTTTTCGTTGCGCGCGGTGATCTCGACGCGGTCGCCGGTTTCCCGAATGAGATTTGGAATATCGATGACAGACAAGGGATCGGTGCAATGCACCTCAAGCCGGTCGCCAGCAGCCAGCGTCCGCAGTGCCTTGCGGGTCTTTAAAACCGGCAGCGGGCATTTGAGCCCTGTCAAATCGAGTTTCGTGGCAGTCATGCCCTTCAATGGCGAAGACGATAACCGGCGTCAACCGATAGGCGATGCCGATCGGGCTAAAACAAACTCGAATAGGCGAGAAAGCCAACGATCTCGCCAGGCTTGACCGCCGTGGTGTTCTCACCGAGTTCGACCAGACCGTCGGTGTCCACGAGCGACGACAGCAGCCCCGCGCCTTCGCGAGGAAACTTCACGGCTTCCCACACGCCGCCAGCGGCCTCGCGCAGGCTGACCCGGACATATTCGCGGCGGCCTGACTTCTTGGTGTAAGCGAAGGCGGCGCGCACAGGCGTTGGAACCAGCTTTCTTTGCGGCGTGCCAGCCAGCGCCAAAACCGTCGGGCGAACGACGTATGTGAACGTCACAAAGCTCGCCACCGGATTTCCCGGCAAGCCGATGAACGGCGTGCCGTCGATGATGCCCATCGCAACCGGGCGGCCGGGTTTGATCGCCATGCGCCATAGCACCAGTGTGCCGACGCTCTCGACCGCCGCCTTGACGTGATCTTCCTCGCCCGTCGAGACACCGCCCGAAGTGAGAATGAGATCGGCGGTGCCTGCGGCGTCTCGCAAAGCAACCGCGAGCGTTGCCCGATCGTCGCGAAGGATGCCGAGATCGCGGACGTCGCAACCCAGACGCCGCAGCATCGCCGCGAGCATGAAGCGGTTCGAATCGAACAGTTGTGCGTCTCCGCGCACTGCGCCTGGCGAGACGACTTCATTGCCGGTGGAAAACACCGCGACACGCAGGCGGCGCCTGACCTCAACACGCGTGAGGCCGAATGCGGCAATTAGCGCGACATCCTGCGGACGCAACTGCCGCCCCGCTGGCAACGCCGGATGCGCCTTCGGGATATCTTCGCCGGCGGGGCGCACGTTCGCGCCGGACTTGAGGCCTGGTGGCAAAACCACATTGCCTGCATCGTCGATCCGCACATCCTCCTGCATAAAGACCGTGTCGGCGCCTTCGGGCATCGGCGCACCGGTGAAAATACGAACGGCCTCTCCCGGCGCGATGGCCAGCGAAGCAGGCGCGCCAGCCTGAATTCGTCCGGCAATCGGAAAAGTTTGTTCCTTGCCGGACGCAAGATCGGCGCTGCGCACGGCGTAGCCATCGACAGCCGAATTCGTGAACGGCGGCAATGCCAGCGGCGCGGCGACGCCGGCGGCCAAAACGCGCCCATCGGCGTCAGCAAGATCGACCCACTCGGTGTCGGCGACTGCGCTGACACGGCTCGCGATCATCGCAACCGCATCGTCGACCGGCATCAGCGGTCCGCCGAACGCGAAACAGTCGTCTGAAAGTTGAGCCACTTGCCGCTTGCCTCGCACTGCCAGAATCTCAATGGATCATCCGGCAACGCCGGATCACTGCCGTCATATAAAGTATTATGCACCGGCCCATAACCCCAGAGTGTGCTGCGGTGACCTGCCGAACCTCGCACCAGACACTATATGGACATTGCGTGCTGGCTATGGACGACTGTGACGGACAGCGCGCCGGACTGTCAGTGGATTGAGATCGAGCCAGCCATGACCAAAACCGTTCAGGCGAAATCCAGCGATTCGAAGCCGAAGATCGAAACTGTCCCGGCGGTGATGCCGGACCCTAAAAATCCGCGGCTAACGGAGCGTGTCACCGGGATCGATCAGACCGGCGCGCCGGTCGAGATCAACGTTCCGGTCGAACGGGCGCTCACACTCTATCTGAATGCGCAGGAGATCGTCACCATGATGACGATCAACGACTATCCTGAATATCTCGCGCTCGGATATCTGCTGAACCAGAACATGCTGAAGCCCGACGATATCGTTACTGAAGTGGTCTACGACGACGATCTGCAGGTTGTCGTCGTCTACACCGAGCGCGGCACCAATTTCGAAGAAAAGCTGAAGAAGAAAACTCTTACCTCCGGCTGCGCGCAGGGCACAGCCTTCGGCGACCTGATGGAGGCCATCGAAGGCGCATCGCTGCCCAAAGCCGAATTGCGCACCTCGTGGCTTTACCAGATGACCCACGCCGTCAACACCGCGCCCTCGCTCTACCTCGAAGCAGGTGCCATTCATGGCTGCGTGCTGTGCAAGCAAGGCGAACCAGTGTGCTACATGGAAGATGTGGGCCGCCACAATGCAGTCGACAAGATCGCCGGTTGGGCGTGGCGGCACAAGGTCGATGTTGCCGACAAGATCATGTACACGACAGGACGCCTCACCTCCGAGATGGTCATCAAGACGGTGCGAATGGGCATACCTATTCTGGTCTCGCGATCCGGCTTTACAGCGTGGGGCGTCGAACTCGCGCGGCAAGTCGGACTCACATTGATCGGCCGCGCCAAGGGCAAGCGATTTATCGCACTGTCAGGTCAAGAGCGGATCGTGTTCGATCAAAATCTCGAATTCGTCGCCGAAGACTCTGCGCGCACCCGCCGCAAGGGCAGCGGCGATGACTGATGAGCGCACCTTAACGCTCGGCGTGCTGCTGGCGGGCGGTCTTGCGCGGCGCATGGGCGGCGGCGACAAGCCGATGAAAGAAATCGGCGGGCGTACAATTCTCGATCGTGTGATCGCAAGACTTAAACCGCAATGCGACGGTCTCATTCTCAATGCCAATGGCGATCCTGCGCGCTTTGAATCTTTTGGATTGCCTGTGGTTGCCGACACCGTGGAAGGATTTGCCGGACCGCTCGCGGGCATTCTTGTAGCGCTTGATTGGACTGCGGAAAACAGACC
>JBBRGE010000050.1:0-9473 GCA_038241045.1 Hyphomicrobiales bacterium
GCGGTGACAGCCTATGCGGCGATTGCGACCTATCCGCTCAATGTCGCGATGCTGTCGATCCTGCTGTTTCTGGTCGGGCTCGCGTCGTCGATCACATGGGTGCTGCTCGGCACGTCGCTGCAATCGCTGGTGAAGTCGGCGAAGGCGGTGCGAATCTTCAATATCGTGATGGCGGTGCTGCTGCTGGCTTCGCTCTATCCCGTTCTGCGGGAGCCTTGAGGGCGAGAAACACGATTTTACTTCGCGCCAAAATGCATTAGACAACGCCGGAATTTGTAGGGGTCGCCCGGCCGATCCGAAAAGCAAGGCCGACTGGCCGCCAGAACAGGACAACAGACCATGCGGGTTTATTATGATCGCGACGCTGATTTGAACCTCATCAAGGGCAAGAAGGTCGTCATCGTCGGCTATGGCAGCCAGGGCCACGCGCATGCGCTGAACCTGAAGGACTCCGGCGTCAAGGATGTGGCGATTGCGCTGCGCAAGGGTTCTGCCACCGCCAAGAAGGCCGAAGCCGCCGGCTTCAAGGTGATGGAAGTAGCCGAAGCTGCCAAGTGGGCCGACGTCATGATGATGCTGACGCCTGATGAATTGCAGGGCGACATCTATCGCGATCATCTGCACGACAACATGAAGAAGGGCGCGGCGCTGTTGTTCGCGCATGGACTGAATGTCCATTTCAATCTGCTCGATCCGCGCGCCGATCTCGACGTGCTGATGATTGCGCCAAAGGGTCCGGGCCACACCGTGCGCTCCGAATATCAGCGCGGCGGCGGCGTGCCGTGTCTCATCGCAATCGCCAAGGATTCGTCGGGAAACGCTCACGATCTCGGGCTGTCTTACGCGTCGGCTATCGGCGGCGGACGTGCCGGCATTATTGAGACCACGTTCAAGGAAGAATGCGAAACCGATTTGTTCGGCGAGCAGGTCGTGCTCTGCGGCGGTCTGGTTGAACTCATCAAGGGCGGTTTCGAAACTTTGGTGGAAGCCGGCTACGCGCCCGAGATGGCGTACTTCGAGTGCCTGCACGAAGTGAAGCTGATCGTCGATCTGATCTATGAAGGCGGCATCGCCAACATGAATTACTCGATCTCCAACACCGCCGAATACGGCGAGTACGTCACCGGGCCGCGTATCGTGACGTCCGAGACCAAAGCCGAGATGAAGCGCGTGCTGGCCGACATTCAGAACGGCGTGTTCACCCGCAACTGGATGCTGGAGAACAAGGTCAACCAGACTTCGTTCAAGGCGACCCGCGCCAAGCTCGCCGAGCATCAGATCGAGGAAGTCGGCGCCAAGCTGCGCGACATGATGCCGTGGATCAAGAAGGGCGCGCTGGTCGACAAGACCAAGAATTGATGGTGAGTGTTTTTGAATCCTGCACTCCAATTCATTTTTCAAACAGCATGCGTTTGGGGCTTGCCCCATTCGCGCAAAAAATAAACACGCGGAATTATTCCCGCGCCACGGCGCGAGTTGAGCTTTTAAGTCTGCCCCAAAAAATTGAGGGGCGTGGAGCGCCGAAAGGCGCAAATTTTATTGTCTCGCTCCTCTCGGCCCGCCTGCGACAGCGAACTTCGAGGAGCGCATCGCCTTTCGGCGCTCCAACTGCGGGACTTTTGGCGAAGGGACCGCTCTTCCGGGTGCGGGATCCGAAAGCCTTTTGGACTTCCGTTCATCCCGGCGGATTTCCCGCCGTTCAGCCGCACCGCGTCCAGCCACTGAAGGCAGAGCCACGTAGTTGGCCCGGTCGGTGGCCTTCCGCCTCCCGGACACATGGCTGCGAACCATGCGCGCGGGCACCGCATCCTGCTCCGCATTCAAGACGCCTCATGAAGCGCCCCTCACGAACAGGACGTGTGGAATATATTCCTATGATGGGGAATTGTCAAGACGCGAAACAGGCGCGTCCGTTCCAAGTTCGCCGCCGAGCCATCCACCTGAACGCTCACTGAACGTCCAAATTCACCTTGAAAAATATGCCGCCGCCAATCGCTTGCGGAATATGACAGTTCAACTACAGTTCTGTGACACGCTGCGGTGACCGGCCGCGCGTTTTGCCTCCTGGCCATCACCAGCCAAGGCTTCGGGACAAAGCCGGGTGTAGTTCGCGTACAGGCAATGTTGCCTCCGACATCAGTGCCGCCGACTCCCGCACCTTCGGGTAATGCCCACGCGGTCGCCCTCGCTCCCATAGGTTTTTGGCGTCTTCTTGCAATCGCGATTCCGCATCTTGCAGCACTGAGCCTGATGCTGCGGACCGAGACCGACTATGGGTCGCGGCTATGTTTTGTGCTCAGTTGGGCATGCCTGAATTTTGTCTGGCTCGCGCTGCTGCGACGGCCGGCGCTGTCCGGCGCGGTGTCGCTGACCATCGTCGTTATTCTCGTTCTGCTGTCTCGCCTCAAGCACGACATCGTGCAAACGACCGTGAACTTCGTCGATCTGATGATGATCGACCGCGACAGCATCACTTTCTTCTTCACGATTTATCCGAACCTGCGCTGGTCGTCGATTTTCGCAGCACTTCTGGTGGTGCCGTTGATGGTGGCGCTATGGCGTCTCGATCCGTTTAGGGTCCGGCGATTGCCCGCCGCCGCCGCCGCGCTGGCGTGCCTTGCGGTGCTGACAGCGTTCTCGCTGATGTGGCGGCAGGAAGACTGGCGCGGATTCTACTCCGATAATTACGTCTCAAAATTCACGCGCTCCGGCGTCGTGGCGGTTTCGGATTTCGTCAATTACGGATTCATGGACTCCGATCCGGTGGCCGCGGATCGTCTCAAACTGCCGCTGGTGGATTCCTGTCATCCGGCGGGCCGGCGTCCGCATATTATTATGATCCACGACGAGTCGAGCTACGACATCCGCTCCGCGCCGCAGATCAAATTGCCGCCCGGTTACGGCAGTCACTTCGTATCGGGCGACGGCAAGACACGTAAATTTCTCGCCGAGAGCAATGGCGGCTCAAGCTGGCTGACCGAATACAATGTGCTGACGGGGTTATCGTCGCGCTCGTTCGGACGGTTTTCTTATTTTGTCACGCGCATCGCTGCTAATCGCGTCCAACGCGGATTGCCGCTCGCGCTTCAACGCTGCGGTTACAGCACGCTGTCGCTCTATCCGGCGTATGGCGCGTTCATGGGTGAGAAATCGTTCCAGACCACCGCCGGAATCCAGAAATTTTACGACGCGGGCGATCTTGGCGCGAAGGGCCTCGAGCCGGATAGTTTTTTCTACGACAACGCTGCGCGTCTGCTGTCGCAGGAAACGCCCGGCGCGCCGGTGTTCATGTATGTCTATCTGGGTGCCAATCATTTCCCATGGGCGTCGCCATTCCGGCCAGACCTGACGCCGACATGGAAGCGACCCGGCAATGAGCCTTCGATCGACGAATATCTGCGCCGCCAGACCATGAGCGCGCAGGACTACGGAGCGTTCGTGGCGAAACTCAAAAAGCAGTTTCCGAACGAGCCATTTCTGATTGTTCGCTACGGCGACCACCAGCCGGAATTCTCCACGAACATCATCGAGCCGAATTTGACGGAAGCTGACGTCGCCAAAAGATTGATGGCCTACGATCCGCGATATTTCGCGACCTACTACGCCATCGACACCATCAATTTCAAACCGGCCGCAAGCACCACCGCGATGGACACGATCGATGCGGCGTATCTGCCGCTGGTGATTCAGGACGCCGCTGGAATCCCACTCGATCCGAGTTTCGAGGAGCAGAAAAAAATCATGCTTCGCTGCAAGGGACTTTTTTATTCCTGCAAAGATGGCGCCGAGGCGCGGCGGTTCAACCGCATGCTGATCGACGCCGGCTTCGTGAAAAACCTGTAGCCGGATCGCTCGCCATGCCCGCGCTCGCAACATCGAAGGCGATTTCAGGCAGGCTCTCGCTGTTTCTCAAATCGACGATCGATGGGGGATGGCGCCGGCAGCTTGTCGCAGGTCTGATAGCCGCCGTGCAGGTCGCGGCCATCTGCGTGCTGGATTCCATCGAATATGGACCGTTCGCCATCACGCTCGCGGTACTGGCTCTGGCGTTGCTGAATTGTCTTTTTCTGATGGTTCTGCCGCGTCCGGGCGTGGCGGCTGCGCTGTCGCTTGTGTTGGTTTCCGTTTTGATCGTGCTGTCGCAGTTCAAATACGGCATCATGCAGCTGACACTGACGTTTCTCGATTTTCTCATTATCGACCGGGATACGTTTTCGTTTCTGCAATCGTTGTTTCCGCAGTTGAAGACGCAAATGCTGGTGCTGTCGGCGATCGCGATCCCGGCGCTGTGGCTGATCTGGCGAACCGATCCATTCCGGATCAGGCGCACAGTCTCGGGAACGGGTGCCGCCATATGCGTCGCCGGAATCACGTTGCTGTCGGCGACCTTTCCGGAGCAGCCGTGGGAGCCGTTTCAGGGCGTCAACCACATTTCAAATCTCGCGCGGTCAGGCGTGGTGTCGGTTTCGCATCTCACATCCAACGGCTGGATCGAGGCCGACCCGCCGAATTTGATCGGGTCCGCGCAGGCAGCGCCGTTTGAATCCTGCGCGCCGCGCGCGAAACGGCCGAACATCGTCATGGTGCTCGACGAATCCAGTTTCGACATGACGGCGGCGCCTGGAATCAAAGTGCCTGCCGACTACAAGAGCTATTTCAAATCCATCGATGGCCGTCAGCGATCCTTCGTGACGGAATCCAGCGGCGGTCCGACATGGTACACGGAGTTCAATGTTCTGACGGGTCTGTCGGCGCGCTCATTCGGCGCGCTGAAATTCTACGTGACGCGCATCGCGGCGGGAAAAGTGACGCGCGGATTGCCGCTCGCGTTGCAGCGATGCGGCTACCGGACATTCTCGCTGTATCCGACTTACGGAAACTTCCTGAGCGCGCGCAGCTTCCAGACCTCCGCCGGTATCGGCAATTTCATCGACATGGCGGAGATGGGCGTCAAAGAGGACATGCAGCCTGACAAATTTTATTTCGATCAGGCGCTGCAATTGATCGCGCAGGAGCGCCGGGCCGATCAGCCGATGTTCGTATTCGTGTATCTGACCGCAAACCATTTTCCGTGGACGTCGGCCTACCGGAGCGACCTTACGCCGAAAAACTGGGTCGCGCCCGGCAACACCGACGAAGTGGATGAATATATCCGGCGTCAGGTCATGACGGCCGCCGATTATGCGCGCTTCGTCGATCGGCTGAAGAACGACCATCCGGACGAGTCGTTCCTGCTGGTGAGGTTTGGCGACCATCAGCCGGCGATCTCGCAAAAGTTGCTTGAGCCGAAGCTGCCGCAGCCGAAGCTCGCGGATCGCGTCATGAAGCACGACCCGCGATACTATAAGACCTACTACGCCATCGACGCGCTGAATTATTCGCCGGATCTGTCAACCGCGATGGACACGATCGATGCAGCCTATCTGCCGCTCGTCATTCAGGATGCCGCCGGAGTTCAACTCGACTCCACGTTCGAGGAGCAGAAAAAAATTATGCTCCGCTGCAAGGGATCGTTTTACGCTTGCAGGGACGGCGCCGAGGCGAGGCGGTTCAACCGTTTGCTGATCGATGCGGGATTTGTGAAGAATCTTTAGTGGTCGGTCGTTCTGAGGATCGTCATTGCGAGGAGCTTAAGCGACGAAGCAATCCAGTCTTTTCCCAAGACGTTTCTGGATTGCTTCGCGGAGCCTGTCATCGGGCGGCGCCTGCGCCGACCCGTTGGCTCGCAATGACGGGGTTTAATTTTCAATGTTTTGCGATCTTTTCCCACAGCCAGCGCGCGACCGCGTCCGGTGAACTCGATCCATCGTTGGAGGCCGCGCGCAGATTGGCGTCGCGCATGGTCGCGATATCGATCTTGCCGATCAACGGCGCTAGCGCGGTCAACAACGCCGTGTCGTCGGCGCGTTTGGGCGAGACCAATACAATCGCATCGTAGGGCGGGATGGCGCGCTTCGGATCGTCGAGAACGACGAGATCGTATTTTGCGATCAGGCCGTCGCTGGTGTAGCCCGCGATGACATCGACTTCGCCGGACGCCACGGCCGCATACATGAAATCCGGCTGCATCTGTCTCTGCTGGCGAAATGCGAGATTGTAAGCCTGTTTCAGCGACGTCCATTCCGGCCGGGTGAAAAATTCGTAATCGCCCGCAATCAACAGTGTGGCGGCGCGCGACGCCAAGTCGGCAATGGATTTGACACCGAGGGCGTCAGCGCGCTTCCGCGGCATCACCAGCGCGTAGGCATTCTCGAAACCGAGTTCGCCAACGACAGAGATTTTGTATTGGCTGGCGAGCGCGGTTTTGAGCGCCGCGAGTAATTCTTGGCGCGGCAGCATGTCGCTGCGTTTGAGCTGGTTGACCCACAGCGTTCCCGAATAATCCACATAGGCGTCGATATCGCCCTTCGACAGCGCCTCAAAGATCACGTTGGAGCCCAGCCCTTCGCGCGGACTCGCCGTCAGACCTGCCGCCTGCAGGCGCTGCGCGATCAGTGATGAGAGGATGTATTGCTCGGTGAAAGTTTTTGCGCCGACGATATAACTGGTTTTTACGCGCGCAAATGTTGGCGAAAATGTTGAAATGAGCGTGGCTGCAATCAGAGCCATCACACCGGCAATGCCAAGCGCGACACGAATCCGGCTGCGCAGCCTGACGCCGGTCTCGATCAGTGCCAGCAGTTGATCGACGGCGAGTGCGAGTGCGGCCGCCGCCGCGCAGCCGAACAGCACGAACACCCAGTTCTGCGTTTGTAGTCCTGCAAAGATATAATTGCCCAAACTCGTCTGACCGATAGGCGTCGAGAGCGTCGCGGTGCCGATCACCCAGACGGCGGCGGTGCGAATGCCCGCCATGATGACCGGCAGCGCCAGCGGCAGTTCGACCATCGTGAGCGATTGGCGCGGCGTCATGCCGACGCCTTCAGCGGCCTCGATGATCGCAGGGTCGATGCCTTGCAGACCCGTGATGGTGTTTCGCAACACTGGAAGCATGCTGTAGAGCGCCAGCGCCAAAACGGCGGGCAAAAATCCGAACGCCGAAAAGCCGAAGCCGAAAAACTTCAGCGACAATCCTGCGAGCACGAGCAACAGCGGATAGAACAGCGCCAGCAATGCGAGGCCCGGCACGGTCTGCACCACGCTGGCGATGCCGAGTGCGATGTCGCGCAGCAATGGTTTTCGCCGCACGGCGAGCGCCAGCGGAAAACTGATGATGAGGCCGAGCGCCAATGCGGTCAGGCTGACGCGCACGTGATTTCCCAGATAATCCGGCAATCGCGTCAGCGCGTCGTTCCATCGCGGGTCCGACAAAAAATTCATGACGGCGCCTGCGGCAGCAATGTCTGCAGCCGGTCGGCCTGACGGCGCGGCGTGCCGAGAAGCTTACCGACATAAGGATCATCGCTCTTCGATAATTCCTGCGCCGTGCCTTGAGCGAGCGTGCGGCCTTTGTCCATCACGGCAATGCGATCCGCCAGCAGCACGGCTTCCGCCATGTCGTGGGTAATCATCACAGTGGTCAGGCCGAGCTTTTTATGCAGCGATTTGTAGTCGTCGCCGAGCGCATCGCGCGTGAGGGGATCGAGCGCGCCGAATGGCTCGTCCATCAGCACGATTTTCGGATTCGCCGCGAGCGCTCGTGCGACGCCGACACGCTGACGCTGACCGCCGGACATGTCCTGCGTCATCCGGTTGCGGTATTCGCGGTCGAGGCGAACGAGATCGATCAGTTCATCGACCCGCGCTGAAATTTCGTCCGGGTCGGTGCCCGCCAGATGCGGCGTGATGCCCATATTGGCCGCGACCGTCATGTGCGGAAAAAGTCCGCCATTCTGAAACACGTACCCGATGCTGCGTCGTAACTTGATGGGATCGAGGCTGCGGACGTCTTGTCCCATCACGCGAACAGTGCCGCTGTCGGGTTCGATCAGACGATTGGCCAGACGTAACAGCGTCGTTTTGCCGGAGCCCGAACCGCCGACGATGGCGAGGAACTCACCGGCGGCGACCGCGATGGAAACGTCATCGACCGCTTTGGCCTGTCCGCGCGCGAAACTTTTGCTGACGTTTTCGTATGCGATGGTTGGAGCGGCGTCGGTCATGCGGCGATGATGGACCAAGCGCTTCGCGCTGTCGACAACATGAGCGCCACCACACTGGCATGTTCCATTCCCGCCGTGTAGTTTCATCGCAAACGTCGGGAGAGTTTTGTTTCATGGCGAAGAACGACAAGGCATCGCAACCTCTGGCGAAGCAATTGAAGCCGTATGTGGACCCCTTTCGCGTCGATGGTTCGGGCGAATTCCATCTCAAATCCTACAGACCTGACGAGAAGGCGGGGCTCGACAAGGACGCGGGCCACAAAATCACCGACGCCAATCGCGACCGCATGCGCGAGCTTCAGGAGAAACTCTACGCGCAGGACCGCTGGTCGATACTCTTGATATTTCAGGGCATGGACGCCGCCGGAAAGGACAGCGCCATCGCGAATGTGATGTCCGGAATCAATCCGCAGGGTTGCGAGGTGTTTTCGTTCAAGCAGCCGTCATCGCAGGAACTCGACCACGATTTCATGTGGCGCACCTCGAAGTGCCTGCCGGAACGCGGCCACATCGGAATCTTCAACCGCTCATATTATGAAGAACTGCTGGTCGTGCGGGTGCATCCCGACATCCTTGCGAAGCAGCGTCTCCCGTCGCAGCTCGTGACGAAAAATATCTGGCGCGAGCGTTTCGAGGACGTGGCGGCGTTCGAGAAGTACCTTGCGCGCAACGGGACCATCATTCTCAAGTTTTTTCTTAATGTGTCGAAGGACGAGCAGCGCAAGCGTTTTCTCAGTCGGCTCGACGAGCCGTCGAAGAACTGGAAATTTTCGCTGGCCGACGTTGCCGAGCGCGCGCTGTGGGACAAATATCAGGCGGCCTATCAGGATGTTCTGCGCCATACCTCCGCAAAGCATGCGCCGTGGCATGTTGTGCCGGCGGATCACAAATGGTTCGCGCGCGTGGTCATCAGTTCGGCCATCGTGAGCGCGATGGAAAAACTCGATTTGAGATTCCCCGAGCCTGAAAAAGCCAAAACCGATGACCTGAACAAAGCGCGTGACGCTCTCGAAAAAGAGGGCCGCGAGGCAGCCTACGTCCCTAAAAAGAAGAAGCTGGATGGGGCTTGATTGCGCGCTTTCGTCATGAAAGCCGTTATTGCGAGGAACGCAGCGACGAAGCAATCCAGAAAGACGATGCGCGCGCGATTCTGGATTGCTTCGCTTCGCTCGCAATGACGCCGGAGCGAGATTTTCGTCGCGACACTAAAAAACAAAGGGCCCTGGGCCAAGCCCGAACCCCAAAACGACATCCATGCTGACCAATTTTTGCCGTTGCCGGACCACGCATAATTCGTCTAAACCGCAATGTGGAACGCTCCGGCAACCATCCGTCAACGGTTTGGGCCGATCATGCGTGTCAGAGGATGTG
>JBBRGE010000051.1:0-9470 GCA_038241045.1 Hyphomicrobiales bacterium
TACTCGGTATCTTTTTCTCCCGATGGAATGGATGTGCTCTCGGGGAATCTTGATGGAATGAAGCTGTACGAAGCCAGCAGCGGTCGATTAAAGCGTGCCTTCCAAGATGCGACCGGCGTCTCGTCGGCAATAATTTCCCCCGAGGGAAATCGAATAGCCACTGGCACCTTCCAGAACACGGTAGAGCTATGGGATACCACCACTGCGCGGCGCAGTTATGTTGCAGGTAACCCCGACGCCCGGATGATGCCAACTGCCGCGGGGTTTTCGCTGGATGGCACTCACATTATAACGGGTAGCCAAAGCGACCTTCGCCTTTGGGATCTTCCGAATAGCGTACGTGTCATTGCCGGAGACTCCACGCTGACGGCCGTATCCGGTGATGGCAAGCGCATCCTGGCTGGCGGCGACAGTACACTAAAAGTTATCGACGCGGCGACCGGTGAGGACATCCGCACAATATCGGGGATTGCGAATGCGTTCGAGGCTGTCGCCATAAGCCCGGACGGCCAGCGCATCGTCGCGGGACTAGGCTACGACAGAACAACTGGCGCGGCCGAAAGTGGCAAGGTCAAGATGTGGTCCGCTTCCAGCGGACAACTGCTGATGACTTTCCGCGGCCATGGGGGTGGGATTAATAAACCCGCATTCAAAGGGGTCGGCGCCGTGGCCTTCTGGCCCGACGGCACGCGGGTCGTGACGGGCGGCAGTGCCGACGGCACGAACACAAACGCTCCCATTGGAAATGGCAAGCTGAGGTTTTGGGACCCGGCAACCGGTCAGCTCCTGGGCAATATTGATGCCCATTACTATCCGGTCACTTCCCTCGCGATTTCGGCTGACGGCTCGCGCATCGCTACAGGAAGCGACTATGATCCGATCGCTCAGGGTACCCTGATTACATCGATCCAAACGTTGCGCATTTGGGACGCGAAGAGCGGTGGGCTGTTGCGCTCCATCGGACCCAACGCCGCGGTCAAGGCAGTCGCTTTTTCACCCGACGGTCAGCAGGTCGTATCGGGTAGTGACGACAACCAGCTGATACTCTGGGACGGCGCAAGTGGAGAAGTTGTCCGCCGCTTCGATGGACACTCGGGAAGTATCACCGCCGTTAACTTTTCTTCCGACGGCGCACGGGTACTGTCTGTGAGTGGCGATGGAACGATCAGAATTTGGAACCGAAACACTGGTGAACTGCTGGTTATAATAATGGGTGGGCAACCCGCGGCAAATTCCGGATCCGGCGATAGTGATTGGCTTGTAATTACGCCTGAAGGTTATTTCGCCGCATCACAACGAAGTGCTGCCGACGGTCTAAGCGTAGTTCAGGGATTAGACGTTTATTCAATCGACCAGTTTTATCAGGCACTCTACCGGCCCGACCTGGTACGCGAGAAGCTCGCCGGCGATCCGCGCGGTTTGGTACGCGAGGCAGCCGCTAATCTTGACCTCAACAAGGTGATCGCGAGCGGCACCGCCCCCGAGCTACGAGCGTTGTCGCCAGCGGACGGTACGACCACGGCGGAGCAGCAGGTCAGCGTAGAGGTTGAAGTCAATGTTCGCGGAGGCGGCGTCGGGCGTGTTGAGTGGCGCGTCAATGGACTCACTATCGGCGTCGATACGCCGCCTGCGCCTACGGTGGGGCAATCCGTGCGACTGACGCGCAGTCTCGCGCTTTCTGCCGGCAACAACGCCATTGAGGTCGTTGCCTACAATAGCGTCAATCTGATCGCCTCGGAACCGGCGCGCGTCAACGTGACTTCGCAAACACCGGCAACGCCGGCATTGTCAGGCCGCCTGTTCGTGCTGGCGGCGGGCGTAAACAATTACGCGGATGCACGCTTCAAGCTGGCGCTTTCGGTGGCAGACGTCAAAGCGCTGGCGCAGGCGTTTGCCGACTCCGGCAAGGGACAATACAGCAGCGTTCAGGTAACCACACTTGTCGATGGCGAGGTGACAGCAGACAGGCTCAACGCGGCATTCACCGCAATCTCCGCGAAGATGACACCGTCGGATGTGTTCGTGCTCTACCTCGCTGGTCACGGCAAGACTGTGGACGGGCGCTATTATTATGTGCCGCAGACGTTCAAGATCGAGGGTGCGGTAACTAAAGCTGCGATTAATGCCGCTGTCACGGCTCAGGGCATTGCACAGGAGAGATGGCAGAGCTGGTTCGCGCAAGTTCCTGCTCGGCGCAGCGTCATTCTGTTCGACACATGCGAGAGCGGCACGCTCACCGTCGACGAAAGCTTTACTAAGACGCTTGAACAGGGCGCGGCGAGTGACCGCCTCGCGCAGGCGACCGGGCGCTCGATCATTACGGCATCGTCGGGTGCCACTGAAGCGTTCGAGGGTTACCGCGGCCACGGCCTTTTCACTTACAATCTGCTTGATGCGTTCGACCGTGCTGACGGCGACAAAAACGGCACCATCGAGGTGAGCGAGCTTGCGGCTTACGTCTACGCCCAAGTCACCGCGATCAGCGAAAAGGTCTTCAAGCAGCGGCAGGAGCCGCAGATGAAGATCACCTCAAACTATTCACTTATAAAACAGGCCCGGGTTCTCACTAATGTTGACGACCTTGTGGCAAGCGCGGCACCGACAGTGCAACTGCAGCAGGACGCGCAGTTGCAAATCAAGCCCGCGAGCGGCGCGACCATCGTCCGCAGCCTCACAGCCAAAACGAATGTCACTGTGCTGAGAAGCAAAGACGGCTGGTCACTGCTGGCTAGTGACGGCAAGCCTATCGGTTATGTGGCCACGAGAGATCTGGTGCCGGCGCAATAGGAATCACAGCCGATGCAGAGCGCTTTGAATCGGATATCGGCGATTATAGAATAAATCAGTCTGCAGTTTGATGGACCGAAATAGTGTGAGTTGGCTATCTGATAGGTTTTCGACAAAAGCTATCCGCTTGCCAGTTGATAGGGAAAATGAGAAATTGAGTTATTCTTTTTGAAAGATAAGGAAAAGCTGGAGCCGAAGTAAAATGCAGACCGACCGACACATAATGCCGAGGCAGCCAACTATCTTTCATAATGGAGTCATTTTCGCGACTCGCACGACATCTTTAATAACGTTTGCAATAGTCCTAATTTCTTTTCTTTTCAGATTTTCTGCTCTTGCCGAAAGCGGCGACACGAAAATTCACGTTACTTACGAGACAAAATTTACTCGTGTCAAACCGACCATTTCGACAGGCGGCGGCGTAGTAAAAATTGACGCGATCCTTCACGCTGACGGCACCGTGAGCGATGCGTACGACGTAAGAGGTAGTAGGCGAGGATCGGGATCGGGGAAATTGGGCGGCAGTTCCACCGGCGCGATTTATAAAGTGGTCGATGCAAATACTATTGTTAGGATTGGTGACGGTCAGACTTACGTCAATACGGCCACGATCAAAGTAAATGGCCGGAAATGTACGGCAACGATTGAAAGAGTTTTGAAATCTGGCGAAAAATACTTCAGCAGTTATGACAGCAGCCTGAAACAAACCGCATACTTTAGCAGCATTGAGAATGAGAACATAAAATGCCGAATAGAATAGGGCAGGTCTTTCTGTGAAAACTTGCGCTGATCCAATGGCAAGATGGTGAAATGGAGTCAGTTGGTTGACTGATAAGGAAAGAGCACAAACGGAGTCAGTTCGTTGACTGATAAGGAAAGACGACAAAGCTTATCAGTTGAGTATCGATGCACTTAGCGAGTTTCTTTTACGCGTGGAAATCGCTTTCCAGCTAACAAAATACAGACGCTGTAATCTGCATCGCACGCAACAAGCCGTATCGTCCGTACTGGGATGCAAGGGAGATAATGGCTCTCATCAGTGCATCCTCATCAGCCGGGATAAAGACCTGCTTGGCTGATCCGATCATCATCACGAAAGACATTAAAAATCCACGATGACGTTAGCAGATCCGCTGGCTCGGCTCAACTTCCGTCGAGGCCGCGCCGCTTCAGATTCGCCTAATCAGCGGTTATGGAATCTTGTCTTTTAGAGAAAAATCTGGCCGCGTGCAATTCTTTCAGGCCTCATGCGACGCCTTGAGCTCTCGATAAGAACATTCGGCAATCGGACGTATCAATGTATCGCCAACGATATAGTGCATTCTCTGCAGCTTGCTAAATGCGGCGGTCTCTCGGCATAGTGTTAGCCGAGATGATTTGTCTTTTTTCCCTATTACGTGAAATCTAAAATCAAGGATAGCATGCGTGTCCTGATCACCGGTGCTGGCGGTTTCATAGGAAAGGTGCTCACCAGGCATCTGCTTAGCGGTACAAAACTTTTAGATCGCGGTGGCGCGGCGCATCAAATTGAACGAATTCTATTGGTCGATACGTATCTACCGAAAGATCGTGATACGCGCATCGACTATCTTCACGGCGACATTTCTAACGGATCTATTTTAAAACGCCTCGCGGACTGGAAACCGGATAGCATCTTTCATCTGGCTGCCATTCTCACGAGCGCGGCAGAACGAGAACCGGCCCACGCCTTGGCGGTGAACGTTTCAGGGTTGGCACAACTCGTAAGCGTCTTAAGTTCGAAATCAAACCCGCCAAAATTCATTTATCCGAGTTCGATTGCTGTATTTGGCGGTGAGTTGCCTGATGTTGTAAACGACGATTGGGCCCACCGTCCGCAAACAAATTACGGCACGCACAAAGCAATCGCCGAACTGATGATCGGTGATGCGGCTCGGGGCGGAAACATCGACGGGCGCGCGCTTCGCCTGCCTATCGTTTTGGTGCATCCCGGTCCGCCGACGGCATCGGTCTCAGACCGGATTGCTTCAGTTGTGCGGGAAGCTGTCGCGGGCCGCGAAATCGTCATACCACTGCGTGAAACCGCGTGCATTCCCGTCGTCTCCGTCGAAACGGCAGTAGCAAATCTCATAGTTCTGCACAATCTGGATGTTAAACGGCTAAATGGCGTGATGGTTATCAATCAGCCCGCGCTCACGATCAGTATGTCGGAAATCGTGGCGTCGTTGCGCGTGGAACTGAATTCGAAAATCCTCAACGCGCAGTTCAAACCCGATTCTGCGTTGGAAGATATTGTAGCGAGTTGGCCGAAGAGGTTTGTATCGCATCGCGCCAATGCGCTAGGCATTTCAGCGGATAAAAATTTTGATAAAATCGTTCGTCATTACATCACGAGTCTTCCAAATGTTTGACCAATTGTTGCCCGCAAAGATCTGCATCGTCGGTGCTGGCTCTTCAGGTGTAGCCGTGGCGAAGGCATTGCGAGATCAGGGGCTTTCGTTCGTTTGTTACGAGAAGGGATCAGACATAGGCGGCATGTGGCGTTACGAGAACGACAACGGATTGTCGTGCGCCTACCGCAGTCTCCACATCGATACGAGTCGTGACAATCTCGGTTATTCGGATTTTCCCATTTCGTCCGACAAGCCGGATTTTCTGTCCCATAAAGAGTTGTTGGAATACCTTGAATCCTACGCGGATCGTTTTCAAGTTCGCCCGCACATCAAATTTAATACAGAGGTTACTTCGATCGAAAAAGCGGACAATGGCAGATGGCTAGTCATGACGAGCGATGGCACGTCGAACACTTTCTCTGCCGTCGTTATTGCGAACGGCCACTTGTGGAATTCACGCTGGCCGGCCTTCGAGGGGCAATTCGAGGGCATGGCAATTCATTCGAGTGAATACCGTACTGCGGCCCCATTTGATGATAAGAGAGTCCTCGTAGTCGGTATTGGTAATTCTGCTGTCGATATCGCTGTCGACCTTTGCAAGCGGGCGAAAAGCATTACGCTCTCGACGCGTGCTGGTGCGCACGTAATGCCAAAATATTTAATGGGCATTCCTGTCGACCGCTGGTCGGCCTTTTTTACGCGGAAGCTTAGATTCTCAACCGCGCTGACGCGAATGATTATGGCGCGGCTCATTTATCTCGCTATCGGTGATCAGCGGCGATTTGGAATGCCAAAGCCGAAACATCCGATGTGGCGTGAACATGCGACCCTCAGTCAGGAGTTGCTGCCATACATCGGTCATGGCTGGATCAAGGTGAGGCCAAATATAGAAAAGCTTGAGGGCAAATTCATAGCATTTGCCGACGGCGTGCGCGACAGTTTCGACGCCGTGATCTATGCCACTGGATACAAGACGACGTTCCCATTTTTATCGCCTTCGGTTTTTAAAATTGATGACGGTGAGATGGTCAATCTGTACCGACGCATCACGCCACCTTCACAGCCGGGATTGTTTTTCGCAGGATTGGTACAGCCCATCGGGCCGACAATCCCTCTTGTTGAGGTTCAGGCGCAATGGATCGCGGCGGCGTTGGTTGGAGCTGTGAAATTGCCAAGCAAGGAAGTAATGGATCTTGAGATTGCAGCGCATCATGTGCAAAAGCGGCGCGCGTGGGTGAATTCTGCGCGCTATACCCTAGAAGTCGATTTCAAGAGCTATAGCGGTGTACTTCGTAAAGATATTCGGCGCGCTGAAGTCGGACGGTGATGTCGCAAAGGCGGTCGGTGTATTTTGAAGTCCATGCGCCTGTGTGTACCGCATCCGGTTCAGCGAACCGGAATCATCTCGTCACGCTCAATTCTTGGCTGCCCCGTCACCGCTATGTCCGGGTTTTGGTTTCGATACACACAGCGATGGTACGGCAGATATGAGGCCGCCCGTGAAGGCGGCCCAGTTCGTTATGCTACTCGACGATCTGGACAACGCCGGGTGCGCGGATCCACCAGAACCGTGCGTCCATTGACTACAGTATAGCGGTATTCGCGAACGCCATATTCTTCCGGAACATCGTAGTACGTGACACCTTCTTCGGGCAACACAATGCCGACGTCCAGATTGTTTTGATACTGGTAAGAGGGCCGTTGCTGTTGGACGACATAACTGCGGAATCGCGGGCGTTAGTCCACGCCGAGAATGCCCGCAACACCGCCGACGACGCCGCCAACCGTTGCGACCACAATGGCACCCACAGGCCCAGCAGCGCGTTCACCTTCGCGCGCACCACGTTCTGCACCGCGAGGAACACTTTGCGCTGATACTATCGCCGGAGAGATAGCCGCCGCTGCCATAACAAGAAAACCAAATACTTCACGTTTCATCCTTTGTCTCCAACGAGTAAGAACACGAAGGCGAAGCTCCTCACCGCCAAGAAGTTCATTTGATTCGCGGAATGAGCGGTTATGGAATGCGACTATCCACGCAGGAGATTGCGGTCCTCTCGGGCGCACTGAGTGATAAAACTCATGACGGCGCGAATGGCGGGTAAATTCACCAGATCTGGATGAGCGAGCAACCAGATATCGGAAATGCCAGCAAGTTTATGAGGCGCGACGCGAACCAGATCGGCATGTGAGTCGCCGGTGATGCAAGACATGGCGCAAATTCCGATACCGGCACGCACGGCGGCAAGCATATCGGATTGCGATGAGCATCGCATAACAACGTTCGCGTGCCGTGCGACATGGTCGCTCCAGCGTCCAAGTTCGGCATTGGATTCCTTATCTGCGAAGCCGACGACGCTGTGATGTTTCCAGTCGTAGCGATGTTCGGGCAACTTGCGCCGTGCCGCATAGTCACGGGACGCGTAAAAGCCTACGCCGAGCCGCGCGATCTTGCGTCCTATCAGATTTTCATCGCCAGGCTGATGAATGCGCAGGACCAGATCGGCTTCCCGTCTACGCACGCTGACAGGGAACGGATGCGTTACGAGTTCAATTTCGATTTCGGGATGGGTCAAAACAAATTTGGCAAGATGAGGCATCAACCAATGCGCGGCGAGTGTTGGGCCGATTGACAATTTTACTATGCCGCTCGCTTGCATCCCGGTTGCGGAGACAGTTGCTTCCGCTTCTGTCGCAGCGGTGTTCATTGCCTTGACGTGTTCGTGAAACCGGCGGCCGTCGCTGGTGAGGACCAAGCCCGCGTCGGAACGCGTAAAGAGCTTGGTCCCAAGCTGCGCTTCCAGCGAGGCGCCTTGCCGACTTACTGTCGGATGGCTGCTGCGCAGCCGCCGCGCCGCGCCGAGATAGCTTCCGGCCTCCGCGACAGCAATAAAAGTTTTGCAAAAGTCCCAATCCATTGTGAACAAAACCATTAGAGATAATGTTCAAAATCGTTCAACCTTCTCGTGCTGTCAAGCGTTAGTGTTCTGTGCGCAGAATAGGAATACGCCATGCCGCTTCCAGAGTTGCTCAATGGAAAACTTGAACTACCGGTTTTGGGCTCTCCGCTCTTCATCGTGTCGGGACCCGATTTGGTCATCGCGCAATGCAAGGCCGGGATTGTCGGCTCATTCCCCGCGCTTAACGCGCGTCCAGTGCACGTTCTCGACGAGTGGTTGACACGCATCAAGGACGAACTCACCGAGTACAAGGCGCTGCATCCGGAGAATAAGATCGCGCCTTACGCGGTCAATCAGATCTGTCATGCCTCGAACGACAGGCTGATGGCCGACATGGAGATCTGCGTAAAACACAAGGTACCCATCATCATCACGTCGCTGCGGCCGCCAACGGAAATTATCGATGCCGCGCATTCATACGGCGGCGTGGTGTTCCATGACGTCATCAATGTGAAGCATGCACGCAAGGCGGCCGAGAACGGCGTCGATGGCCTCATTTTAGTTTGCGCCGGCGCCGGCGGTCATGCCGGAACGCTTTCGCCATTCGCCCTGGTGCGTGAAGTGAAGCAATGGTTCGAGGGCACCATTCTTCTCTCGGGTGCGATCTCGGACGGGTGGGGAATTGCGTCGGCACTCTCGCTGGGTGCCGACATGGCCTACATGGGCACGCGCTTCATCGCGACCGAAGAGGCCAACGCCGATCTCGCCTACAAGAAGGCGCTGACCGAGCACGCCGCGCACGACATCGTCTATTCCAATTTGTTCACCGGCGTGCACGGCAATTACCTCGGACCGTCGATCGCGGCTGCCGGCCTCGATCCCGACAATTTGCCGGTCGCCGACAAGACCAAGATGAATTTCGGCTCCGGCGGCAACACCAAATCGAAGGCGTGGCGCGACATCTGGGGTTCGGGCCAGGGCATCGGCCAGATCACCGATGCGCCGCCGGTCGCTGACCTCGTGGCCCGACTCAAGGCCGAATTCGACGATGCCGGCGATGACTTTCTAAGAAGGGCGCGCGCTTAAAAGCGCGGCGCGGCTTCGACAATAAAAATTAGAACGAGGGATGGAAACGATGAGAGTTGCGCGCACGACCTTGGGCATCGCCTTCGCGTTGCTGGGAACGGCGGCGCTCGCCGCCGACGACAAAAGCGAGATCCGCATCGGCCAGACGCTGCCCTATAGCGGTCCGGCATCCGGCTTCGGCATCATCGGGCGGGCGCAGGAGGCCTATTTCGAGAAGGTCAACGCCGAGGGCGGCATCAACGGCCGCAAGATCAAATTCATCACGCTGGATGACGCCTACTCGCCGCCCAAGACGGTCGAGCAAACGCGAAAGCTGGTCGAACAG
>JBBRGE010000052.1:0-9442 GCA_038241045.1 Hyphomicrobiales bacterium
CTATCTCGTAATCGAGAAGATCGTTGAGGCTTGCAGGAAAATCGGCGCTGAAGCGGTCCATCCCGGTTACGGTTTTTTGTCGGAACGCGAAGCCTTTCCGCGCGCGCTCGAAGCGGCCGGGATCGTTTTCATCGGACCCAACCCCGGCGCGATTGCGGCGATGGGCGATAAGATCGAATCCAAGAAGGCGGCCGCCAAGGCAAACGTCTCGACCGTGCCGGGCCATTTAGGCGTGATTGAAGACGAAAAACATGCTGTAAAAATTGCCGACGAGATCGGATATCCGGTCATGATCAAAGCCTCTGCAGGTGGCGGCGGCAAAGGCATGCGCATCGCGCATTCGACGTCGGAAGTGGCCGAAGGATTCAGTCTCGCGAAAGCCGAAGCCAAATCGTCATTCGGCGACGATCGGGTGTTCATCGAGAAATTCATCGTCGATCCGCGTCATATCGAAATTCAAATCCTCGGCGACAAGCATGGCAATGTGATTTATCTCGGCGAGCGCGAATGTTCGATCCAGCGACGCAACCAGAAAGTGATCGAGGAAGCGCCGTCGCCGCTGCTCGATGAGACGACGCGGCGCAAGATGGGTGAGCAGGCGGTCGCACTGGCAAAGGCGGTCAATTACGATTCCGCAGGCACGGTCGAATTCGTCGCGGCGCAGGACAAGAGTTTCTATTTTCTCGAAATGAACACGCGGCTGCAGGTCGAGCATCCGGTGACCGAACTCGTCACCGGGATCGATCTCGTCGAGCAGATGATCCGAGTTGCCGCTGGCGAGAAACTGGCGTTGTCGCAGAAGAATGTGACGCTCACCGGATGGGCGGTCGAATCGCGCGTTTATGCTGAAGACCCATTCCGTAATTTCCTGCCGTCGATCGGACGTCTGGTGAAATATCGCCCGCCTTCTGAATCCAAGTCAGACGGCATCACGGTACGCAACGACACCGGTGTCTACGAAGGCGGTGAAATCTCGATCTACTACGATCCGATGATCGCAAAGCTCGTGACGCATGCGCCATCGCGTGCGGCAGCAATTGAAGCTCAGTCGAATGCGCTCGACGCATTCTACATCGACGGCATTCGCCACAACATTCCCTTCTTGTCTGCGCTCATGAACCATCCGCGCTGGCGCAGCGGAAATCTCTCGACCGGTTTTATAGCGGAAGAATTTCCGAAAGGATTTGGACCGCGCAAGCCGGACGGTGAAATTGCGCGGCGCATCGCTGCCGTGGCTGCGGCCATCGACCATGTGTTCGGGGAGCGCAAGCGTCAGATTTCGGGCCAGATGAACGGACGAATCGTTGCGCGCGAGCGCCGCCGTACAGTGTGGCTTGATCGCGACGAATTGATTCTTGAGGTGGCGCGCGAGGCTGACAAGGTTCTGGTGCGGTTCGTGGATTCAAACGGGACGCTGGGGAATCCTCACGCGCTTGCGTCGAACTGGAAACCGGGTGACGGCGTCTGGCACGGCACGATTGATGGCAGGACGCTCGCGGTTCAAGTGCGGCCGGTCGCGAACGGCTTCAAGCTCTCTCATCAGGGTTATGAAGTGACATCGCAGGTTTTCACCGCAGCCGAGGCGGCATCCGCCCGTCTGATGCCGGTGGGATCGAAAGCCGATACCGGCAAGAAGGTGTTGTGCCCGATGCCGGGATTGGTGATCTCGATTGCGGTCACCGAGGGACAGGACATCAAGGCCGGCGAGACGCTCGCTGTGATCGAAGCGATGAAGATGCAGAACGTGCTGCGTTCGGAGCGCGACGGCGTTGTTAAAAAAATTCACGCAACCCCGGGCGCGACGCTCGCGGTCGATGCGTTGATTCTGGAATTTGCCTAACCGCCGAAGATTTCGTCGAACGATTTTTTCAGCGCCACATCGATGTCGTGCATCGAAACTGTATGCCCGAGATCGACGAGGCTCGTGACACCGAAGCGCGCATCCTCGACGCCGCATGGCACGATTCCTGAAAAGTGCGTGAGGTCAGGATCGACGTTGATCGAGATGCCGTGCAGCGTCACCCAGCGCTTCAGCCGCACACCGATGGCCGCGATTTTGTCCTCTTGGCCGACGCCCTTTCCGGGCCGCGATACCCAGACGCCGACGCGGTCCTCGCGCCGCTCACCGCGCACGTTGAAAGCTTTGAGCGTCTGGATCGCAAGCCGTTCGAGATTGGCGACGTAAGCTCGCACATCGGGTCTGCGGCGCTTGAGATCGAGCATCAGATAGACGACCCGCTGGCCGGGGCCGTGGTAGGTGAATTGCCCGCCACGCCCGGTTGCGAAAACCGGAAAGCGTGAATCAAGGAGATCGGCCGCATTGGCGCTGGTGCCGGATGTATAGAGAGCAGGGTGCTCCAGCAGCCACACCAGCTCCGGTTCATGACCCGCCGCAATAGCGGCGGCGCGCGCCTCCATCGTCTCCACGGCCTCCTCATACGCCACAGGGGCGCTGGAAATCCGCCACTCCGCGACCTCTGCATCGGGGCGGCTGAAAGGCGCCAAAGCAAGCTCGCCGCGCGGGTTCTGGAGGACATTAACCATTGGCTAACCATAACCGTGGTGTGTTGAGTCCACCATTATCTGTGAGTTCGGAGCCAAAGTGCCAACCCTCGATAACGTCTCGGTCGATCTCATGGTGGTTCTCGGAACCACGTCGATGCCCGTCCATCAGGTCATGCGTCTCAGCCGCGGGGCTATTATCGAACTCGACGCTACCGAGCAGGACGAGGTCAGGGTGCTGGCCAACAATCTCCCGATTGCCAGCGGCGTCGTCATTGTGAACCGCAACCGCATCGCGGTCGAAGTCAAGCAAATGTTGCCGAAAACGCCGGACCACAGGTAGTTTTCGCGCTGGTCCTTGAGGCCTTGTCCCTCCATTGCCGATTTGTTACATCCGCGCCGTTGATCGGGCGCCGGACGCAAATTCGGCAACGATCTTTTTAGCGCTCGTGGCGGAATTGGTAGACGCGCTGCCTTGAGGTGGCAGTCCGTAACAGGGTGGGGGTTCGAGTCCCTCCGAGCGCACCACCAAAAAACAGCTTTGCTGCCGAGCAGCCCGGATCTTTATTTTCCGGCACCTCGCTGATTGCTAGGCGCGGCAAGAATAGATCGTGGCCGCCGGTAAGCGCCGCTTGGCCGCGTAACATCTCGCGGAATATGGTCCTAAGTGCGGCGAAGGGAAAAATTCAGCTTTCCATCAGACAATGGCGAACCGCGATAGTCAGAGGACGCCGTTGTGGACGATTCAGTTCAGATAAAATGCAGCAGATGCAAATCGAACTTTAGAGATAAAGCGCGAAAAGTTCAGAGCGGCTATTCCCGGCAGTGCCCAAGCTGTGAGGGCGTGATTTTCTTCGAAGAAGGTTCGCTCGATAAGAACATTCAGAAGGCCCTCCTGGAAGCTAAGGCGCTGCGCAAGCTCATTCGCGCAGACGACGAAGCAAAACAAGTGAGCCGGACGCCCTACGTTTTTGGCCGCTGATGTTCGCTCGTTTCATAACGTACAAGAGTTTGCCTGAAATTCTGCATCGCCGATCGGCCGCCTTCGAATCTCGATAAAATTCAGCGGGCAATTTGAACTTTAGGCAAAGCCGGAAAACCAGCGTCGCCAAATGGCAATTCAACTGGCCCGGGCGTCATCCCGGCCGCCGGTATCGGCCAGCTTCCCGGCAGTTGAACGTGACCAACCGTTTTCGACGCGCTCACATCCGAATTGCGCTTCGGCCCACCATGGGGTTCGATCTCATTCACCGCTTCGACGTCGAAACTTGATGACGATGTTGTCTCTAGTGCGATTTCAGACCGGCGCGCTCCGAATGGTGCATGTGCCAGCCAGACCGACTGGGCGGAGAGTTTCGCCATCGGTGTCCCGTCAGGCGAGGGGTGAAAAAACCATTGTTGCGGATCGGTGGGCGTCTTCGGCGTTGCGCGCGACGCCGGAACGACGTGGACGATTCGGTAACCGCGCGCTTTAAGTTCGCGAAGGATGACAGGCAGCGCCTCCTGCGTTCGTTCCTGAATGTCGTGCAGCAAGAAAATTCCTTTTCCCTTGGCGTCGAGCCGCGACAGCGCGAGACGAATAACCTGCGTCGACGAGATGTGCCGCCAGTCGTCGGCAAGAAAGTCGGCACTCCAGACCATGACGCCAAGCGTGGCGAGATAGGCCTCAACTCCGTCGGCGCGGCGTAATCCCGGAATGCGAAAGAACGGCGACACCTTCGCCGGATCGCCGAGCGCTTCGGTGACATGCGCGATGCCATCGTCGATTTCAGCCTTGATGCGTTCAACCGGCAATTCACCGAAACGAAACGGATGGTTCTCGCTGTGCGTGCCGATGCTGTGGCCTTCGTCGTAAACGCGCCGCGCTGTCTCGGGCGATTCTTTCGCCATGCGGCCGACCATGAAGAAAGTCGCCTTCACGCATTGCGCAGCGAGAATATTCAGAATTGCATTGGTGTGGATAGGCAGCGGTCCGTCGTCGAATGTCAGCACCACTTCACGATCGCGCAGCGGAAGCGTCTCCGCATATTGCATCGTCCCAATGCGCTTATGCTCGGTGGGATCGATCACGATGGTGCGCGACGTGCCGAGCGCGTCCGGATTGCCGGGACAGTCGGTCGCCGCAGATGCGCCCGCGCCCGATAATAGACAGGCGGCGGCAATCGCGCAGCCAGCAATGGCGAAGTTATGTTTCATCGGTGAATTTTTGTCCGCGCGTGCTGGCAAACATGGACGCCTTTGTAGCCGTTCTGGCGCAGGCTCTGCAAGAAAGGAAAGTCCTGCAAGAAAGTCGTGAGAAAATGCGGGGGGCTTTTCGATTGTTGAAATACTTTATCACGCGGATCGCGCAGGGGGATAAGCAAACAATCGGGCTGCCGCATTTCGACAATCGATCTTGGTGCGGTCTGATTTGTCCGCACATTACGCCACGCCATCGCCTCAAAATCGCCCGTGCTCCGGGATGAAAGGTCTGCATTCGCGGCCGCTGACGAATCGTTTCTCAGCCGCCTTTCACACACCGATCCTGACGCGAATGCGCGGCGTCCGCCGCTAGTCACGATCCTTCTTACCCGGAGCTAATAACTTGTTCAGACCACTTATCGCGGTGGCAGCGCTTTGCGCTTTGCCATCGCTCGCTGACGCGCGCACCCGCTCGCCGGCGATCTCGCCTGAATGCAATGTCACCATGCCGTGTATCGGCGTTGGCATTGGCGAACGCAGCGTCAGCGGGCCTCAACTCCGCGCGCGGCGGATTTCCAATCCTACCAATGCCAAAAGCGAATCCACATTCGAAGCCCCCGGGATATCGCAAGGCGGTCTGGTCGGCCCGCTGCAATCGAAACTCGCATCGATCGAGGCCGCGTGTCCCGGCACGCATGCGATTTCGACGGTTCGGCACACGCGCATTGCGGGCACCCGCGTGATGTCGCTGCATGCCCAGGGCAAGGCGGTCGATGCGCGCGGTCCGTATAGTTGCATCTACGGACAACTCCAAGGCTGGACCGGCGGCTATTCGACCGATGCCGGACGGATGGCGCACATCCATATCTCCTATGACGATGCCAGCGGACGCGAGATGGGATTGCGATTCGCGCATGGCGGTGGACGCCGTCATTCCTGGCGGAATTCCTACGCGCGCATGCGTTAGGATGTGAGCCTGCACCGTCCGGATGTCGTCGATGTCCGGATGGTCTGGTGTCCGTTAACCGGTCGTTAACCATGTTGCGCCGACTGTCCTTAAGTTGCGGAGGGCGGCAGATGCAGCGATTGCGGCTGAAGGCGGACGGACGGATCGTCGAATTGCGCGACGGACATGAAGCGCCGCTGGTGCCTGTGCTTGCGGCCGACACCGGCATCGCAATTCCCGCGGTTCGTGAATTGCGGCTGCGTGCGAAGCTGACGCAAGCCCAGTTCGCCGCACGGCTCGGCGTGCCACTGGAGACGATCCGGAATTGGGAGCAGGGCAAGCGTTCGCCGCGCGGTCCGGCGCGTGCGCTGCTCGCGGTGATCGCACATTCGCCCGAGATGGTTTTCGCCGCGCTTGCGACGGCGCGCTAATTTCAATTAGCCACGCGAAATTATCCTCGCGCCACGCGCGAGTTGAGCTTTTAGGTGCGCCCCAAAAAATTTGAGGGGCATGGAGCGCCGAGAGGCGCAAATTGTAGTGTCTCGCTCTCCGCATGCAGCCTGCGACAGCCACACGTCGAAAAGCGCATCGCCTTTCGGCGCTCCAAGCGCAGACAAGTTTGCGTTCGCACAAACCTGAATGCTGCGGGGTTTCTGTCTGAGGGACCGTTCTTCCGGGCGCGGGATCCGAACACCCTTTCGGATGTTCGTTCATCCCGGCGGATTTCGCCGCCGTTCAGCCGCACCGCGTGCAGCCACCGAAGGCAGAGCCACGTAGTTGGCCCGGTCGGTGACCCTCAGCCTCCCGGACGCATGTGTGCGAGACACGCGCGCGGGCACCGCATCCTGCTCCGCTTGTCAGACGCCTCATGAAGCGCCCCTCACGAACAGGATGTGTGGAATATATTCCTATAAAGGGAATTTGTCAAGGGCGATGTTCGTGGTTGTCGGGCAGCCATCGCAAAATTGTCATGGCCGGGTTTATCCCGGCCATCCCGGCCATGGGAGCACTGTGCCAAGTCAATCGGGATCACCGGGACATAGGCGAGCGAAGCGACGCCGTCCTTCGGACGGCTATGCCCGGTGATGACATTGGAACTTGTTTGGAGGCGATTGCCGCAAATCTCCCGCCGCACTAACCTTGCCGGCACAACGCCAAGGATTGAGATGCATTCTGTTGAGGCGAATGGCGCGGCGATTCCCGCGATCGGGTTAGGCACATGGGAACTGCGAGGCCGCGCCTGTGCGCGCATCGTCGAGCAGGCGCTGCGGCTTGGCTATCGCCATATCGACACCGCGCAGATTTATGAAAACGAGCGCGAGGTGGGTGAGGGCGTTCGTGCATCCGGCATCAAGCGCGCGGAGGTTTTCGTCACGACAAAAATCTGGACCAACCATTTTGCGCCCAATGATTTATTGCGCTCCACAAAGGAAAGTCTCGCGCGGCTGCGCATGACCGAAGCCGATTTGCTGCTGCTGCACTGGCCCAATCCGCAGGTGCCTCTCGAAGAAACGCTCGGCGCGCTGGCGCAGGCGAAGGAGCTTGGTCTGGCGCGCAATATCGGTGTGTCGAATTTTACCGTGGCGCTGATCGAGGAATCGGTCGCAAAGTGTCCCGCGCCGCTGGCCTGCAATCAGGTTGAGTACCATCCTTATTTGGACCAGACCAAAGTTCTGACCGCGTGCAAATCCTTCGGGCTCGCAATGGTGGCCTACAGTCCAGTGGCGAAGGGGCGCGTCAAGAACGCCGAGGCGCCGCATCGCATTGGGCAGCGCTATGGCAAGAGCGCCGCGCAGGTGTGCCTGCGCTGGCTGATCCAGCAAAACGTGGTGGCTATCCCGCGCACTTCGAAGGTCGAGCGGCTGTCGGAGAATATCGACATATTCGATTTCAAGCTGACCGATACTGAGATGGACGAGATTTTCGCGATGGGCACGAAACAGGGGCGCATTACGGACTTCGGCTTCGCACCCAAATGGGATTGATCTCCACCCGCTGATCGCGCATGCAGGGCCATCGTTGGTCCGCGTCCCGGTTGCTGTTGTCTCATGTTCTTCATTCTTTCAAAAACGGCCGGATTTTTCACGCTGCCATCCAACATCGTGGCGACGCTGTGCGTGGTCGGCGCATTGCTGCTCATAACGCGTGCTCATCGCGCCGGATCGCGCATTCTGGTGGTCGGCGTCGCGGCCCTCTTGTTGGTGGGGTATTCGCCGTTTGCCAACGTGTTGCTGGTGCCTCTGGCGGAGCGTTTTCCGGCATGGGCATCGGGCGGCCGCACGCCGGACGGAATCATCATTCTCGGCGGCGCCATCGACTCCGATACGACCCTGGCGCGAAACTCGCTCGAGATGGATTCATCGGCCGAGCGCATTGTGACGATGTTGCAGTTAGCGCGGACTTATCCAACTGCACGCCTCGTATTTACCGGCGGCAGCGGAAATCTCCTTCAGAACTCAGCATCTGAAGCGCCGATTGCGGGCCGCCTGCTTCAAAGTTTCGGCGTTGCGCGCGACCGCATCGTGCTCGAAGGCGAGTCCCGCACCACGTCCGAGAATGCGATTTTCACGCGCCGAATGGTGCAGCCGAAGCCGGGCGAATTATGGCTGCTGGTGACATCGGCATTCCACATGCCGCGCTCGATCGGCGCGTTTCGCAAAGCAGGGTTCGATGTGGAAGCCTATCCGGTCGATTGGCGCACGCGCGGCTGGTCCGATGCGACATCGCCGTTCGACAGATTGAGCAGCGGTCTCGCCCGCAGCGATGTCGCGGCCCATGAGTGGACGGGATTGATCGCATACTGGCTGGCGGGACGAAGCAGCGAGCTGTTTCCAGAACCGCGCTAGCTTTTTAAGCTGCGCCAGAAAATTTAGCGCTCATTGTGCGGTCAATCATGCGGTCAATCATGTCTTGGCAGGCCAAGCCGATAGACGCCGCGAAAGTCATTCGGGTCTGCTGGTTTGCCCTTGCGATAGATCACGAGGCGGCCGCGTTGCGCGAGCGCAATCGCTGTCTTGCGGATCGGCACCAACAGTGCATGCCAGTCGTCATGAGGTGACATCGCGTGGGCAATCTCGGGCGCGCTGAGGGTCTTGGCGCCGGGACGCGCGAGAATCTCCAGCATCGACTGTTCCAATGAGGGCTCATCGCAAAGCATATCGCAAGGTGTCGAATCTAAATCACTCATGCCACTGCCATGACGCACCGGGCGCAGACATGCAAGCGCTGCATCTATCTGGCCATCGCGCGCCACGCATCGGACGCGAATTGCCGCCGCCACATCACGATGACGATTGCGGTGGTGGTCGCAAACAGCACCCACGGACTGAGGAACCAGCCGAGATAACCGAGCGCGAAGAAGAACGCGCGCTGACCGCGATTGAAATGGCGGCCGGCGGATTGAAACAGTTTCGTCGTTCGCATCACATGCGACTGCGCTTCCGGCGTGTCGCGTTTCTCGGCGAACGGCATCGCGCCGAGCAGAATGGCGACGTAATTAAAGAGACGATACGACCACGCGAATTTGAAAAACGCATAGACGAAAATCACGATCAACCCGATGCATTTGATTTCCCACAAAGCCGCCGAGGTGCGGATTCCCAGCGGCAACGTGCCCAGCACCGACATCGCTTCGTCGGTTGCGCGCAACAGTGTGAGCGCGCCGCCGATGGCGAGCAGCGTGGTGGAGGCAAAAAACGCCGTGCCGTTTTGCAGCGACGCCATAATCTGCATGTCGACCATCCGCATCTCGCGGTCGAGCATGCGCCGCATCCAGACTTCGCGGTAAATGCTCATGCGGGAATTGAGGCTGTT
>JBBRGE010000053.1:0-9395 GCA_038241045.1 Hyphomicrobiales bacterium
CATGGCATGACCTATGCGGCGTTCGTGCGAAGCCCGCATGCTCACGCCAAGATCAAGAAGATCGACTCGACTGCCGCCAAGAAAATGCCGGGCGTGGTCGATGTGCTGACCGGCCAGCAGATCGTCGATGACAAAATTGGAAATCTCATCTGCGGCTGGATGATCCACTCGAAAGACGGATCGCCGATGAAAATGGGCGCCTGGCCCGCGATGGCGCCGGAGATCGTTCGCTATGTTGGGAACGCTGTGGCGGTGGTTATTGCGGAGACGCGCAATCAGGCGCGCGATGCCGCCGACGCCGTCGAGGTGACTTACGAAGAACTCCCCGCAGCTGCCAGCATCACTGCGGCGATTGCCAAAGGCGCGCCACAAATCCATCCCGAAGCGCCGGGCAACATTATTTACGACTGGCACATCGGCGAGAAAGACCCGGCGGACGCGGCGTTCAAGGTTGCGGCCAACGTCGTTGCCATCGACATTCTCAACAACCGCCTGGTGCCGAACGCGATGGAGCCTCGCTCTGCAGTAGCAGAATACGATTCTGCCGAGGAGCACTTCACTCTTTATACGACTTCGCAAAATCCTCACGTCGCACGCCTCGTGCTGTCCGCCTTCTATAATGTGGCGCAGGAAAACAAACTGCGGGTGATCGCGCCGGATGTCGGCGGCGGCTTCGGCTCGAAAATCTTCATCTATCCAGAAGAAATGGTGGCGCTGTGGGCGTCGAAACGAACAGGCCGTCCGGTGAAATGGACCAGCGATCGCACCGAAGCATTCCTCACCGACGCGCATGGCCGCGACCATCTCACCAAGGCCGAGATGGCGTTCGACAAGGACAACAAGATCATCGGGCTTCGCGTCAAGACCCACGCCAATTTGGGCGCCTACATGTCGCTGTTCTCGTCGTCGGTGCCGACATATCTTTACGCGACGCTGTTGTCGGGCCAATACAACATTCCGGCGATCTATGCCGAAGTGGTCAGCGTTTACACCAACACCGCGCCGGTCGATGCGTATCGCGGCGCGGGCCGCCCCGAAGCCAGCTTCGTGATGGAGCGGCTGATGGAAACGGCGGCGCGGCAGTTGAAGGTCGATCCGGCGGAATTGCGCCGTAAGAATTTCGTCACGAGCTTCCCGCACCAGACTCCAGTCATCATGGCCTACGATGCGGGCGACTTCGGCGCGTCGCTCGACGCCGCGTTGAAAGCCATCGACTACAAGGGTTTCCCGGCGCGCAAAGAAAAAGCCAAGAAGGAAGGCAAGCTGCGCGGCATCGGCTTCTCCTGCTACATCGAGGCCTGCGGCATCGCGCCTTCGAAAGCGGTCGGCAGCCTGGGTGCCGGTGTCGGTCTTTGGGAATCATGCGAGGTGCGGGTCAATCCGGTCGGCACCATCGAGATTCTCACCGGCTCGCACAGCCACGGTCAGGGTCATGAGACAACGTTCGCGCAGGTTGTGGCGGATCGTCTTGGAATTCCCGTCGCACAGGTCTCGATTGTTAACGGCGACACCGACAAGGTGCAGTTCGGCATGGGCACTTACGGCTCGCGCTCCGGCGCGGTCGGCATGTCGGCGCTGGTGAAAGCGATGGAGAAGATGGAAGCGAAGGCGAAGAAGATTGTAGCGCACCAACTTGAGGCCTCCGAAAACGACATCGTCATCGAAGGCGGTGAATTCAAAGTCACCGGCACCGACAAGAAGATCGCGCTGCCGATGGTCGCGCTTGCTGCCTACACGGCGCACAATCTGCCGGACGGCATGGAGCCGGGTCTGAAAGAGACCGCGTTCTACGATCCGACCAACTTCACCTTCCCTGCGGGCTGTTACATCTGCGAAGTCGACGTCGATCCCGGCACAGGCAAGACGACATTCGTCAACTTCGTCGCGGCTGACGATTTCGGACGGCTCATCAACCCGATGATCGTCGAGGGGCAGGTGCATGGCGGCATCGCGCAAGGCATCGGTCAGGCACTGCTCGAGGGCGCGGTCTACGACAAAAGCGGACAATTGCTGACGGCATCGTTCATGGACTACGCGATGCCGCGCGCCGACGATCTGCCGTCGTTCCAAGTCTCGAACACCGTGACGCTGTGTCCAAGCAATCCGCTCGGCGTCAAAGGCTGCGGCGAAGCCGGCGCCATCGGTTCGACGCCTGCGGTCATCAACGCGATCACCAACGCGATTGGCCATGAGAACATCGAGATGCCTGCAACGCCGAGCCGGGTGTGGCACGCAATTCATTCGCAGCAACAGGCAGCGGAGTAAGTCCCATGTACGAGACAGTTTATCACCGCGCCTCCTCGATCGAAGATGCAGTCAATCTTTTCAAGAAGGGCTCCGACTCGAAGTATCTCGCGGGCGGTCATACGCTGCTTCCGGTCATGAAGCAGCGCCTCTCGCAGCCGTCGGACGTGATCGATCTTGCAAAAATTCCGGCGTTGGTCGGTATTTCGGCAACGTCAGACGCGCTCGCCATCAAGGCGGCGACGACCTATTACGACATCATGATCAGCAAGGATGCCGCAAAGGCCATTCCCGCCATCGTGCACCTGACGTCCGTGCTCGGCGATCCCGCAGTTCGTTATAGAGGGACCATCGGCGGCTCGATCGCCAACAATGACCCGGCTGCGGATTTTCCGGCAGCGCTCGTGGCACTCGACGCCACGGTAAAAACCAACAAGCGCAGCATCAAGGCCGACGATTTCTTCAAGGGGCTTTTCACGACGGCGCTCGAAGACGGCGAGATCATCACCGAGGTCTCGTTCCCGATTCCCGCGAAGGCCGCCTATGAAAAGATGCGCCACCCGGCGTCGCGCTTCGCGTTGACCGGCGTGTTCGTCGCCAAGAGCAAATCCGGCGACGTGCGTGTCGCGGCGACCGGCGCATCCGAGAGCGGCGTGATGCGGGTGCCGGATATCGAGAAGGCGCTGAAGGCCAACTGGACGGCGGGCGCAATCGACAGCGTGAAGATTTCGCCGAAAGGCCTGATGGCCGACATTCATGGCACGTCGGAATATCGCGCCAACCTCGTGAAGGTGATGGCGCAGCGCGCGGTGACTGCCGCAGGCTGAACGCCGACCTCGTCATTGCGAGGAGCAATTGCGACGAAGCAATCCAACTTTTTAGTTTCTGGATTGCTTCGCTACGCTCGCAATGACGGCAAACAAAAAGGCCGCCTTCGCAAGCGGCCTTTTCATTTGAGTTTATAAAATCGCCTTACTCGACGATTTCAACGATGCGTCGGGTGCCCGGCTCAACCAGAACCGTGCGGCCGTTGACGACCGTGTAGCGATAGTTCTGCGCGCCGTATTCGGGCGGCACCTCATAATACGTCACGCCATCGCTCGGCAGCACAACGCCGACCGCAAGATTGTCGCGATACTGATACGACGCGCGATTTTGGCCGCTCACATAGGTACGAAAGCGCGGACGCTGGTCGATACCCAGCACACCGTTCACGCCGCCAACCACGCCGCCGATAGTACCGCCGACAATCGCGCCGACCGGACCGGCCGCACGACCGCCTTCACGCGCACCTTGGTCAGCACCGCCGACCACGCCCTGAGCCGACGCCATTGCCGGAATCAATGCGCCGGCGGAAATCATAGCTAATGCAATAATGGTTCGCTTCATGTTCAACTCCCAGTTTGAAATCACGCGTTGCATAAGCCGCGCGCCGCCAAATCGTTCCGCCAAATCGCGAAAAGCCCCGATATGGCCTTATTGCATGGGCGATTTGACCAGTATTCGATGGCGCTTTGGAACAAACTGGCCTAAAGCACCTGCAATTCATTCATCGTGCACATATCATTCGCCGCGTGTTTGCGCGCGAATTCTGCACTTTATTCAGCATCATTCGCGGCGGCGACGCCGACCAAGGCTCAACGTGAAATCCCTGTCCGCAAGTCCGCCGCTCGCACGCGCATTGGCCGAGCGCAATTACACCGATCCGACGCCCGTTCAGTCCGCCGTTCTTGCTAGCGATGCCATCGGCCGCGATTTGCTGGTGTCGGCCCAAACCGGCTCAGGCAAAACCGTCGCCTATGGATTGGCAATGGCGGCCGATCTTCTCGGCGATGCCGAGCGCTTGTCGAAGGCATCCGCGCCGCTGGCGCTGATCGTGGCGCCGACACGCGAGCTAGCACTTCAAGTGCACCGCGAATTGACGTGGCTTTATCAATACGCCGGCGCGCGCGTCGTTTCCTGCGTCGGAGGCATGGACCCGCAGCGCGAGAAACGCGAGCTCGAAGCCGGCGCGCATATCGTCGTCGGCACACCGGGACGGCTTTGCGATCATATCCGCCGCAAGCGTCTCGACGTGTCGGAATTGAAAGCTGTCGTGCTGGATGAAGCCGACGAGATGCTCGATCTGGGTTTCCGCGAGGACATGGAATTCATCCTCAAGACCACGCCCGACACGCGCCGCACGCTGTTGTTTTCCGCGACGCTGCCGCGAACCATTATTTCCATCACCAAGCAGTATCAGCACAATCCGTTTCGCATCGAAGTCATGGGCGAAGACGGCGGCCACGCCGACATCGAGTATCGCGCCATCCGCGTCGCTCCCGGCGATATCGAGCATGCGGTCGTCAACGTGCTGCGATTCATCGAATCTCCCAGCACCATCGTGTTCTGCAACACGCGCAACGCGGTGAATCATTTGCAGGCAGCACTGCTTGAGCGCGGGTTTTCGGTCGTCGCCCTGTCAGGCGAATTGACCCAGAGCGAGCGCACCAAGGCTCTACAGTCGTTGCGCGACGGACGCGCCCGCGTTTGCGTCGCAACCGACGTTGCGGCGCGCGGTCTCGATCTGCCGAGTTTGGGTCTTGTGATCCACGCCGATCTGCCGAACGATCCGGAAGTGCTGCAACACCGGTCGGGCCGCACCGGACGCGCCGGCAAAAAGGGCGTCAGCGTCATGCTGGTGATCCCTGCTCGCAAGCGGCGCGCGGAGTTGCTTCTCAATCAGGCCGGCATCGATGCCGTGTGGGGCACGGCCCCGACCGTCGAGGAGATCAAGAAGCTCGACCAGCAGCGCATGATGCGGGACGTGTTGTTCACCGAGGAATCGACGCCGGACGATCTGGTGCTGGCGCGCGCCTTGCTGGCCGAACGCTCGCCGGAAGATATCGCCTCGGCGCTTGCCAGACTCTATCGCTCACGGCTTCCTTCGCCCGAGGATATTCTCGATCCGGGCGAGCGACGTCCGCGTGACAATTTCGACGACAAGCGCGGCGCACGCGACAATTTCAAAGATCGCAAAGGCCCGCGCGAGCGCAGCGATAATTTCGCGCCGAAGGGGAAACCGCGCGGCATGGAAAATGGCAGCGTCTGGTTTCGTGCCGCTATCGGGCGCAATAAAAACGCCGAGGCACGCTGGCTGTTGCCGATGATCTGCCGTCGTGGCGGAATCGATAAAGGCGACATCGGCGCGATCCGGATTTTCGACACCAGCAGCGAGTTTGAAATTTCCGCAAGTGCTGCGGAGGAATTCGCCACCAAGATCAAACGCCCCGACAAGGAAGACAATATTCGGATCGAAGCGCTGCCGAACGGCCCGCAGGGTGACGGCGCGCCGCAGGCCCGCGAGCGCAAGCCGGACTATGCAGGTAAGAACAAAGGCAAACCCGCTTATCGGGAAAAGCCCGCCTATCAGGGCAATTCTTCACGCGAGGAAAAGCCGCGTTTTGAGGGCAAACCGCGCTACGACCAAAAGCCACGTCATGAGGGCAAACCGCGTTATGACGACCGGCCGAAGCATGATGCCAAGCCAGCACGCGACAAACCGTTTCGTTTTGAAGACGCGCCACCGCGCGACAAGAAGCCGAAGCATGCAGCTCCGGGCGCGCATCAAGGCAAGCCATCTTTCGCACGGCCGGATTTCGCAAAGAAAAAAAATGAAAAGAATCGCGGCTAGTTCATCACGTCACACGCCGTAGCGTTCGGTCCGCACGATCTTGGGTGAAATTCCCGCATCCATCAGTCCGTGCGCCGCCATCTCTACGAACGGATTCGAACCGCAGACGAAGGCCTGCTTGGGCTGATGCGGAAGTTTCGCCAGCACATCCGCGATCATCGGATCGTCGATGCGCCGCGCAAAATCGCCATCACGTTTTGACGTGTCGCGCGTCAGCGTGATCGCAAGCTGAAAGCCATCTTCGCGTTTGTGAAGATCGGTTAGTTCATCGCGAAAAATCACATCGTCCCAAGTGCGCGACGAGACCAGCAGCATAACCGGGGTTGCGTCATGCTGCGCTGAGCGATGACGCAACATGCTCATCAGCGGCACCACGCCGGAGCCGCCGCCGATCAGGATCAATGGCCCACCATCAGCTGTCGACCAGATGAAATGTCCTCCGAGCGGCGCCTTGATCTCGATCCGGTCGCCCACCGTCGCAATCTCATGGAAGAAGCCCGACACTTCTCCGCCATCGAGACGTTCAACTGCAAGCTCGATGACGTCGCCATTTTCGGGCGATGTCGCGATGGAGTAGTTACGCTGTGCGCGGTAGCCGTCCTCAGCCGTCAGGCGCACCGCCACATGCTGTCCCGCCTGATAGGGAAACGGCTGATCGGGCTTGAGGAAAAAACTGGTGACGCGAGCAGTGCGCGGCGAAATTTTCTCAATCGTCGCATTCTGCCAAACGGCAAGCCGTCGCGACGCCGCAGAACCCTCGCTCATGGATCGTCCGTGTAACGCTGCTCGCGGAACGGATCGCCGTACATATGATAGCCGCGCAGTTCCCAAAAACCTGCCGTATCGACTTTGGTAAACTGAAGTGCGTTGACCCACTTTGCGGACTTCCAGAAATAAAGATGCGGCACCAAGAGGCGCGCAGGACCGCCATGGTCCGGTGTCAACGGCTTGCCGCCGAAATGCGTTGCGACCATCGCGCGGCCGCCGATTAAATCCGCAACCGGCACATTGGTCGAATAATCGTCATAGGAATGCGCCAGCGCGAACTGCGTCGGCGCCTCGATGCCCGCAGCATCCAGAATGTCGTCGATCAATACGCCCTGCCAGCCGGTGTCGAATTTCGACCACGTCGTGACGCAATGAATGTCGCGCGTAACTTTTGTCTGCGGCAGCGCGTTGAATTCAGCCCATGTCCATTTCTTGATCGGCCTCGGACCTACTTTCAGCGTGAAGGTCCAAGTCTCCAGGTTGATACGCGGCGTCGGTCCGGCCGACAGCACCGGAAAATCCTCCGTGAGATGCTGGCCCGGCGCCAGCCGCTTGGCCATGTCGGGCGGCTGCGGCCGTCCGGTAAAACCGCGTGTCACCATCGCAATTGCTCCACTCTCAACAAGTCGAACAAACACGCCAAGCGGGTTCATTCAACCAGACACGATGCTATCATAGCACAATGGAAAAGCCCGATTCTTCATGTGCGTCGAATTTTATTGCTTCGCCCAATCACGAGGCTCGAGCCGCAGGCAGCGTCGATATCATCGTGCTGCATTACACCGGCATGGCCACTGCTGACGTTGCACGGGAACGATTGTGCGATCCGAACGCGAAAGTCTCCGCGCACTATTTGGTCGATGAGGACGGCACGATCACGCAGCTTGTGGCGGAAACTCGCCGCGCCTATCACGCCGGTGTTGCGTCATGGCGCGGCGCGACCGACATCAACTCGCGTTCGATCGGAATCGAGATCGTCAATGGAGGACATGATTTTGGCTGTCCGGATTTTCCCGCGCGCCAGATCGAAGCCGTCATTGGGCTTTGCAAAGATGTGCAAACCCGATGGCCAATCCCGCAGGCGAATGTGCTGGCGCATTCCGATGTCGCGCCATCGCGCAAGCGCGACCCCGGTGAGAAATTTCCGTGGTCACTTTTGAAAGCCGCAGGCGTGGGTCGGTGGATTGAGCCCGCGCCCATTTGCGACGGTGCATCGCTCAAAGTGGGCGACAGCGGTGACGCCGTTTCAAAACTGAAAGCATCGCTCGCGTCCTACGGCTATGGCGTAGACACCACGAACATCTTCGATGACGCGGCACGCGATGTCGTCATCGCGTTTCAGCGCCACTTCCGTCCTCAGTCTATCGATGGCGTTGCCGACTCATCGACGCTTGCAACACTCGAAAGGTTGCTCGAAACGCGGCGCACCTCGCAGCCGCAAGTCCGATCTTTGAAGACGTCTGATCGTTGAAATGAACCGATGGAAATGCCGGTCATGCCTGATTGTCCAAACTGAGTTTTGGCAATCAGCTGCCGCCGCAATTCCGCCATTCGATTCCAAGCCCGTCACCTTTTCGCCATTCGAAAAGACGTGAAAAATCAACGCCCCTAAAGTTGGATTTTGCGCGCATTCGAATGATTTGAGCTGGCGGAGAGGGAGGGATTCGAACCCCCGATAGGCTTGCACCTATGCCGCATTTCGAGTGCGGTGCATTCGACCACTCTGCCACCTCTCCGGTCGCTGAAAGCGGCAGTCGCCTGCCGGGTCGCGGCCAAGTTCTATGTGAGGCTGGCCTGATTCACAAGGCAGCGTCAGCGTTGAGAGTGACGGTATTGGCGGCAAAAAATGCCTGCGTTGCCAGCCCGGCCTGCCGAACTACTCGCAGTACCGCTTGCCGTTGAATGAGAAGCACTTGCCGCCACCTCCGCCTCCCGAAGGTGCGGCGGGGGCCGCGCGCGCAGGCGCTTCCGATCTCGCGACCGCCTTGCGCTCCGGCGGATCTGGGCGCTTTTTGCAAGCGCCGTCGGACAGTGCGAAACCGGCATCGCACGTGATCGCCACGCAACGCTCGCCTTCGACCTTCATGCCCTTCACACAGATGAGCGGGCAGACTCGGCTGGTCTTGGCGCGGACGCCGTCCAGCGAGTCGAGGCTCGCGACCTTGACGTCGAACGAGGTGCTGGCGTTCGTGTTGAACAGACCGAGCGCTTTTTGCGAGTTGTCGTTCCAATTGCCTTCCGTGTTGCCGGGATCGCAACCGACGCGCTTGAGATGCGCCTGCAGCAGCCGCGCGATGTCAGCCTTGTCCATCGCGGGCACCGGCGGCGCGGGAGCAGGCTGCGGCCCGGCGCTTGGAACGAGCGAAGCAACCTTCGCCTTGTCGGCTTCCGCCTTCACGGCTTCCTTGGCGGCCTCAACTTGCTTGCGTGCGTCCTCGACCGCCTGCTTTTTGGCGTCGTCAATCTGCTTTTGCGCGTCGGCGGCCTGCTTCTTGGCTTCCGCGACCTGGCGCTTGGCCTCGTTGAGTTCGGCTTGCGCCCGATCGGCAATCTGTTGCCGCGCCACCTCAAGCTCTTTTTTCGATTTCTCCGTGTAGGCGCGCTTGTCGTCTTCGGCCTGCTTTTTCGTCTGTTCTTCGAGTTGTTTTCTGAATTCGTCGGCCTTGAGCTTCGCCTGCTCCTCGGCCTTCTTGATGCCGTCGTCGGCTTT
>JBBRGE010000054.1:0-9322 GCA_038241045.1 Hyphomicrobiales bacterium
CCATCTGAGTGAAGATATTTCTATCGGAAAACCGATACCCACTTTTTGGTGTCATGCCCCGAACACGCGCTTGAAGATCGTATCGACGTGCTTGAAGTGGTAGGCGAGATCGAATTGATCCTCGATCTCCTTGTCGTCGAGATATTTTTTCACGTCGGCGTCTTTTTTGAGCAGCGTCATGAAGTCGCCTTCGCCGCGCCAGACCGGCATGGCGTTGCGCTGCACGAGCGTGTAGGCGTCTTCGCGCGACGCGCCCTTCTGCGTGAGCGCAATCAGCAGGCGTTGCGAATGAACGAGGCCGCCGAGGCGATCGAGATTTTTCTGCATGTTGGCGGGATAGACCAGCAACTTGTCGATCACGCCCGCGAGCCGATTGAGCGCGAAGTCAAGCGTTACGGTTGCGTCCGGTCCCATCATGCGCTCGGCCGAGGAGTGCGAGATATCGCGCTCGTGCCACAGCACGACGTTCTCCATCGCGGGCGCAACATACGCGCGCACCATGCGCGATAATCCGGTCAGGTTTTCCGTCAAAACCGGATTGCGTTTGTGCGGCATCGCCGACGAGCCCTTTTGGCCTTCTGAGAAAAATTCTTCGGCTTCAAGAACTTCCGTGCGCTGCATGTGCCGGATTTCGGTGGCGAGGCGCTCGACTGACGACGCGATCACGCCGAGCGTCGCAAAATACATCGCGTGCCGGTCGCGCGGGATGACCTGCGTGGAGATCGGCTCGATCGCAAGACCCATGGCTTTGGCGACATGCGCTTCAACGCGCGGATCGATCTGCGCGAAGGTGCCGACCGCGCCGGAAATAGCGCAGGTTGCAATATCCTTGCGTGCCGTGACGAGGCGTTCGCGCGCGCGCGTGAATTCGGCATAGGCATAAGCGAGCTTCAATCCGAACGTCACGGGCTCGGCGTGAATGCCGTGCGAGCGGCCGATGGTCGGCGTCATCTTGTGCTCGAACGCGCGCTTTTTTAACGCCGCCAGAACGTTGTCGATGTCTGCGATCAAAACATCGGCGGCTCTGGAAAGTTGCACATTCAAGCATGTGTCCAGCACATCCGACGACGTCATGCCTTGATGGACGAATCGCGCTTCCGGTCCGACGATCTCGGCCAGGTGTGTGAGAAACGCGATCACGTCGTGCTTGGTCTCACGCTCGATCTCGTCGATGCGCTCGACGTTGAAAGTTGCGTTCTTCGCCTTTGCCCAAATGGCTTTCGCAGCGTCCTTGGGAATGACGCCGAGGTCGGCTAGGGCGTCCGCGGCGTGGGCTTCGATCTCGAACCAGATTTTGAAGCGCGTCTGCGGCTCCCAGATCGAAACCATTTCGGGACGCGAATAGCGCGGGATCATATTGCCTCACCACGCGCCGACGCCGCTGCATTGCGGATCGCGGATATGTTCGTTTTGTAGCTCTCCGTCGTGCCGCCCTTGAACACGGCGGAGCCCGCCACAAGCGCGTTTGCTCCTGCTGCCGCGATTTCGGCGGCGTTGTTCGCGGTGACGCCGCCGTCCACTTCGATGTCGATCGGTCGGCCTGCACACATCGCGCGCACGTTGCTGATTTTTTCCAGCGCCGACGAAATGAACGACTGCCCGCCAAAACCTGGGTTGACCGACATCACCAGAATGAGATCGACAAGATCGATGACGTGTTCGATGGCGCTCGCTGGCGTCGCCGGATTGAGCGACACGCCCGCCTTCTTGCCGAGTGCGCGGATGGCTTGCAATGAGCGATGCAGGTGCGGACCGGCTTCGACATGCACGGTGATGTGGTCGCAACCAGCTTTCGCGAAGGCTTCAAGATACGGATCGCACGGCGCAATCATCAGATGTGCGTCGAAAATCTTCTTCGAGTGCGGTCGCATCGCTTTGATGACATCCGGGCCGTAGGAAATGTTCGGCACGAAATGTCCGTCCATAACGTCGAGATGCATCCAGTCAGCGCCCGCCTGATCCACGGCGCGCACTTCATCGCCGAGTTTCGCAAAATCCGACGCCAGAATCGACGGGGCGATCACCAGCGGACGCGGCGCGAATTGCTGAGACATCAGGCGATTCCTGGTTCGCGAATGGTCAAAATTGAGCTGGTTTTGTTCGGCTTCGCGTAACACGCCGCAGTGTTTCGGGCAATGCGATGCACGGCTTTCTCCCGGCAAGTTCTGCCGCTGCGGCATAAATTGCCGCGTCAAATCGCACGATGGAACGAAAGAAAATCTCGATTTCCATGAGTTTTTCCGCACGGCACGGCATTTGCTCCATGATCCGCGTTGGGGATTGCCGCGCTTCGCGTGGCGCGTAGGGGAGGATGGCCATGTATCTTGCTTTGGCAGGCGCAGCTGCGGGTGCGCTCGATCTGTTGTCGTCCCTAACAGCGGGAAAATCCGGCACCGGAAAAGCCACGACAGGTCTTACTCAGAACACCGCCGCGTTCGGACTCTCCGGCACGACCGCGAGTGCGGCGTCTTCCTCGTCGCCGTGTGGGACCTGCGGTCAAAGCGGAGCCTTGTCGCCGCGAACCTTGAATGCGTTGCTGGCCGCGCAAGACTCGTCACAGGCGTCTGCGCCGGCGTCCACGAGCCAGTCCAACGCTCTGAAGAACTTGTTCGCAAAGCTCGACAGCAACGGCGATGGCCAGATTGGCAAATCGGAATTCGAATCCAATCTCGGTGCCGGTGGCACCAACACCGCGAATGCCGCCAGCGTATTCGGCAGGCTCGATACCAATGGCGATGGCTCCGTCGGTATCGACGAATTGTCAGCTGCACTGAAAGGCAGCGGCAGCGGACGCGGCCCCCGTCACGCGCATGGCGCAGGCGGCGCCAAGAGTGGGCAGGATGCGTTGCTACAGGCGCTTGATGGCGCGTCGAGCACGTCCGTGAGCAACAGTGACGGATCGATATCGACTACGCTGACTTACTCCGACGGATCGACCGCGACGTTGAATTCGCCCTCTGCCAAGCGCGCAGTCACTGCATCGAGCAGCGCATCGACATCGTATAATCTGGTCGAGAAGCTGATTCAAAAGCAGGTCGATGCGCTCGCACTGTCTGCCAAACAATCGCTGTCGGTCAGTGTCTGATAAAGCGGTAACGGATGGCGTGGTGCATCCGCAGCACCTCGCACGAACTTAAGAATTTCACCAAGCGCTAACCCTACACGCACCTAATTGCAGCCGATGCAAGAACTGCGAAGGCTGCATGCGTTTAGGCTGCATGCGGTTAACGCGCAAACCGATCTTTCCATGACGGCAACGCCCCCGCGAACGGAAGTGCTTTCGCCTCATAGACCCCGCGTGCAATGGCGCGTGCGACCACGTTGGCCGCGACCATGCCCAATTCGGTGAGGCCGAACAGCGGGTCGATTTGCTTTTGGCCAGTTGCGACGGCGAAAACCACGTCGCCGTCGAGCGGCGCATGCACCGGGTAGATGGCGCGGGCAAATCCGGTCTGCGCGATCATTGCGAGCCGTTTGGCTTGCGGCTTGGTGAGAATCGCATCGGTTGCGATTACCGCCAGCGTGGTATTCTCGATCGGCGTTGCGGCGGGTCCGCCCTTGAGACGCATTGCGAGCATGTCGGGCGTAAATGAAGGGGGCAAGCCGCGTCCGCCGAATTCGCCGTTCAATTCAAACGGTGCGGCCCAGAACCACGGACCGTCGCCAATCGTGACGCTGCCGACCGCGTTCACGATCGCAACCGCACCCACCGAGATGCCGCCTGTGGTTTTGGCGGATGCCGATCCAAGCCCGCCTTTGAGCGTCGATGTGGTCGCGCCGAGACCTGCGCCGATGCTGCCGAGCGCAAAGTCCACGCCTGCTGCAACGGCTGCCTCATAGCCAAGATCACGGTAGGGCGGGAAGCGGCCCCAAGCCTTGTTGCCGCCGTTCAGCAAGTCGAAGCAAATAGCGCCCGGCACGATCGGGATGACTGCGTCGCGAATCTGGAATCCGCGACCCCGTTCGGCGAGCCAAGCCTGCACACCGCCACCGGCCTCGAGCCCGAACGCCGATCCGCCAGAGAGCGCGATGGCGTCGATTGTCTCGACCGTGTTTGCCAGATCAAGCAGCGCACCTTCGCGCGTGCCGGGGCCGCCGCCGCGCACGTCCATGGCGGCCACTACAGGCCGATCGAACACAATTGCAGTAACGCCTGACGCAAGTGCAGCATCGTCGGCGTGACCCACGCTGACACCTGCGATATCGGTTATCAGGTTTTTCATCAACACCCGCTTTCTAGCACGAGATTGATCGCAGTGGCGGTCAGCGGTCAACTTGCGCGCGATGCGATGCAACAACATCACAGTCGATCACAACGACGTGGGAAGGGCCCGCCGAGGCTTGTCCGGTGACACGATTTTGGCGCATCTGGCCAGCGCGACGAAACTATGCCGCACGCCGATCCGTAAATACCTTTAAGTTGACGGACGTTTTCGATTCTCCCTCGTCATTCTCCTGCCCAAGGTCGAACACTTTATGAAATCCGACATTTCGGCGTATGCGGCTTTTGCAGCGGGCCTTATCAGTTTTTTGTCGCCGTGCGTGCTGCCTTTGGTGCCGCCATATCTGGTCTATCTGACCGGGGCCACCATTGAGCATGCCAAGAGCGACGAAGAAACCAAGTCGTCGCGACGCGCCGTGATGATCGGTGCATTAGTATTCGTGTTGGGATTCTCGACGGTGTTCGTCGCGCTCGGCGCAAGCGCGAGCTATATCGGCGGGTTCATTCGCGCGTGGTCGGCGCAGTTTTCGATTCTGGCCGGCGTTGTCATCATCATCATGGGACTTCATTTCCTCGGCCTCACGCGCATCGGCTTTCTGATGCGCGAAGGCCGCATGACAGCTCCAAAGCCCGTCGGACTGTGGGGTGCATATGTGATGGGTCTTGCGTTCGCGTTCGGCTGGACGCCGTGCATCGGACCGATCCTTGCGGCGATTCTTTCCGTTGCCGCATCGGAGGCTACGGTGACGAAGGGTGCAGGTCTGCTTGCAATCTATTCCGCAGGCCTCGGCATTCCGTTCCTGGTTGCGGCGTTTATGGTCGAGAAATTCTCGTCGGTGTTCGCGCGCATGAAGAGACATCTTGTGACGGTGGAGCGTGTGATGGGCGGGTTGCTGGTTTTGACCGGCATCGCGTTTCTCACCGGCGGCGTGTCATGGGTCAGCATCTGGCTGCTCGAAACGTTTCCGGCGCTGCAGAATTTCGGCTGACGCGCAAACGAAAACCGCCCCGTGTAACCGGAGCGGTCATCGAATTCACGTCGAAATTAATTCAGGTGCCCTTGCCGGGCGCGATCTCGGCGTAGTTGCCCTTGCCGTCCCAACGATACACGACGTAGTCCAGCAGTTTGATATCGCCCTTGGCGTCGAACGAGAGTTTTCCGAGTACGGTGTCCCACTCGCCAGCCTTGATGATGTCGATGACTTTTTTCATGTCGGTCGAATTGGCCTTCGCGACGGCCTGCGACCAGATCTGGAACGATGCGTAAGTGTAGAGCGTGTAGCCTTCCGGATCGATTCCCTTCGCTTTGAACTTCTCGACGATGGACTTGGCGGTTGGCTTGTTGCGCGGATCGGGACCGAAAGTGAACAGCGTGCCTTCGGCAGCTGGTCCCGTGATCGATGCAAACTCCTTGTCGTTCATCGCGTCGCCTGCCATCAGGATTGTCTTTAATCCCTGATCGCGCATCTGGCGTACAATAAGTCCGGCTTCCTGATGATAGCCGCCGACATAGACCAGATCGATGTTGTCGCGCTTCAGCCGCGAGACGATTGAGTTAAAATCCTTGTCGCCCTTGTTGTAGGACTCGAACAGCTTCTCCTGCATGCCGCCGGCGTTGAGCGCCTTCTTGGTTTCGTCCGCGAGACCTTTTCCATAGGTGGTCTTGTCGTTGAGGATCGCTACATTCTGTCCGGGGAATGCTTTCACGATATACTGCGCGGCGACGAGACCCTGCTGGTCGTCACGCCCGCAGACGCGAAGCACGTTGGCGAGCTTGCGCTCGGTGAAGAGCGGATTTGTCGAAGCCGGTGTGATCTGCAACACGTTACCGTCGGCATAGGCCTCGGACGCCGGGATCGACGAGGATGAGCAGAAATGACCCGCCACAAACGGCACTCCGGCGCTCGATATTTTCTCCGCGACCGAGCGCGCCTGTTTCGGATCGCAGGCATCATCGCCGATCTGGAGCGCGAGATTTTTGCCGAGCAATCCGCCCGCCGCATTGATGTCGGCGACCGCAAGGTCCGCGCCATTTTTCATCTGACGGCCAAAGGCGGATTCGCTGCCCGTCATAGGACCGGCGACGGCGACTGGAATGGTTTGCGCAAGCGCGGCAGTGGAGAGCGCAATCGATACGCCGAATGCAAGGCCAAGCAGGCGAACGGGTTTCATGGGATCCTCATCTAGTCATGGTGCTGAAAGGTTGATCTCGCCGGGCATTGTCGGCTGAAAATCGAACGAAGTCATGGACAAATTTTGCCGGTTGTCACGGCTTCGATGGCGCATCTTGCCGCAGCCGCCATGCCAGCGGCCCGTTGGGCTCATGCAGCCAGTAATACTGACTCACCATCTGTCGCGCGCGGGTGCGCTGGAATGCAAGACAGGCGATCGCAATCAGAACGAGCGTCTCGGTTGCGTAAGTCAGAGGCAGGACCAGCGTCTCGTTGAACAGTGCAAAATGCACGAACCGCACGGCGAGGCCGATCGGGATCATCGCAGCGACCGCGACCCAGATGCTGCGCCAGGTCGCCGCGATGGCGCGGCCGGCCAGAAACGCACATCCTCCGCCGAGTACCAGTGTCACGAAAAGGACCTGGAAGATATTTTCGCTGGCGTAAAGCATCAGCGTCTCCCGCCCTCAAGATAGGCCGCGCGGATTTCAGACCGCGCGAGCAATTCCGGGCCCGTACCGCTGAGTGTGATGAGGCCGTTGACCATGACGTAACCGCGATGCGCCAGTTTGAGCGCGTGGTTGGCGTTCTGTTCGACGATCAGGACGGTCAACCCGTCCTGCTGGTTGAGCGTGCGGATGGCGTCGAAAATCTGCCGTGCAATCAAGGGCGCCAGACCGAGAGATGGCTCGTCGAGCATCAGCAGGCGGGGGCGGCTCATCAGCGCGCGGCCGATGGCGAGCATCTGTTGTTCGCCGCCCGATAGCGTGCCGCCGCGTTGCGTCAGCCGCTCCTTGAGCCGGGGAAACAATGTCAGCACCCGCTCAAGACTTACTGCACGCTCGATTTCGGTGTTGTCGGCGACCGCATCTGCGCCCATGCGCAGATTTTCCGCAACTGTCATGCGCGGGAAAATCCGGCGGCCTTCCGGCGCTTGGGCTATGCGCAGATGGGCGACTTGATGCGTTGGAACTTGCGTGATGTCGTGCCCATCGAATTCGATTAAGCCGGATCGTGCGCGCGGCTTGCCGAATACCGACATCATCAGCGTGGATTTTCCGGCGCCGTTCGAGCCGATCAGCGCCACGATCTCGCCCCGCGCGATATCCAGATCGACGCCCTTCAGCGCTTCGATATTGCCGTAGGCCGCGACAAGACTGCGGATCGCGAGCAATGGTGTTACGGACGCGCTCACGTTCCGCCCTCCATCACCTTGAGCGCGCTTTCCTCGTCAGCGCCGAGATACGCAGCAATCACCTTCGGGTCGTCGCGAATTTGCTGCGGGGTGCCGCTAGCGATCTCGACGCCATGATCCAGAACGAAAATGCGATCCGAAATGCCCATCACCACCGACATGTCATGCTCAATGAGCAGCACCGAAGTTCCGTGGTCCTTCCGGATTGCGAGCAGCAACGCGTTCAGCGCCTCGCTTTCGCGCGCATTCAGACCCGCAGCAGGTTCGTCGAGACATAACAAAGCGGGCTCCGAGCACATCGCGCGCACGATCTCCAGCCGCCGTTGATCGCCGTAGGGGAGATTGCCCGCCGCATCGTCGGCTCGGCCGGTCAGTCCGATGCGGTCGAGCCAATAATGCGCAAGCTCGATGGCGCGGTTCTCGGCGCGGCGAAAGCCGGGCGCGCCGATCAAGCCGAGAAATGAATAACCCGATGCGCGCATCAGCGGATTGTGCTGCGCGACCATCAGGTTTTCCAGAGCTGTCATGCCCGGAAATAAGCGTATATTTTGAAACGTGCGCGCGACCTTGGCCAGTTTTGAAATTCGATAATCGAAAAGGCGCTCCAGCAAAAATTCACGGCCATCGTCCTGCGTCAGCCGGATCATGCCGGTGGTCGGCTTATAGAACCCCGTGATGCAGTTGAAGACGGTGGTCTTGCCGGCACCGTTCGGTCCGATCAGGGCCGTGATGTCGCCGCGCTTGGCCGTGAATGACAGATCGTTGACCGCGACGATGCCGCCGAATCGCATCGACAGATGTGCGACATCGAGAATGTCGTTCGCGGGCAATGGCGCGATCATCCACGGCCTTCCTTGACTATCGTCGATGTGATCTCGGTCGGCTTCCGCAGAAACACAGTGGGCGCGCGATGTCCGATAAGGCCGCGCGGCCGCCAGATCATCAGCAGCACCATCGCCGCGCCGAATACCAGCATGCGGAATTGCTCGAAGCCGCGGAACAGTTCGAAGCCGCCGATCATTGCAACCGCGGCGAGTGCGACACCGAGCTGCGAGCCCATACCGCCGAGCACGACGATCGCCAGTACCAATGCCGATTCCTGAAAGGTAAAGGATTCCGGACTGATGAACCCCTGACGGGTGGCGAAGAATGCGCCGGCAAATCCGCCGAACATTGCGCCGGTCGCAAACGCGGTGAGTTTTGTCTTGGTCGTGTTGATCCCGAGCGCGCGGCACGCGACTTCATCCTCGCGCAAGGCTTCCCATGCGCGGCCAATGGGCAACCGCCGAAGACGTATTGTCACCCAGTTGGTGAGAAGCGCCAGCGCCAAGATCAAATAGAACAGAAAGACGATGCGGTGCGTCGGCGAGAATGCAATGCCGAGCTTTGCGGCAAGCCCGTCTTCGGTGTTTGTCAGCGGAATTCCGAAGAAAGTCGGCCGCGGGATGCCGGTGATTCCGTTCGGGCCGCCGGTAACTTTTTGCCAATTCAACAGAATGAGCCGGATAATTTCGCCGAATGCCAGCGTGACGATGGCGAGATAGTCGCCGCGCAATCGCAGTACCGGGAAGCCGAGCAGCACGCCCCAGAATGCGGCTAGAATTCCAGCAAGCGGCAAGCAGACCCAGAATGACAGGCCGAATGTGGTTGCGAGCAACGCGTAGGAATAGGCACCCACCGCATAGAACGCGACGTAGCCGAGGTCGAGAAGCCCGGCGAGGCCGACCACGACAT
>JBBRGE010000055.1:0-9321 GCA_038241045.1 Hyphomicrobiales bacterium
CGATAACGCCGCTTCTGCGCAAAAGCCGTCCGCCGTCCTCGACCGCATGACGCAGGCTTACACATCCGAATATGCCAACGTGCATCGCGGGCTGCATTCCCTCGCTAATGCCGCGACCGAAGCTTATGAAGGCGGCCGCACCAAGGTGCAGCAGTTTCTTAATGCTAGGCGCAGCGAGGAAATCATTTTCACCCGCAATGCCACCGAGGCGATCAACCTTGTCGCATCGTCGTGGGGCGAGCCGAACATCAAGGCCGGCGACGAAATCGTGCTCTCGATCATGGAGCATCATTCCAACATCGTGCCGTGGCATTTCCTGCGTGAGCGTCAAGGCGCCGTTATCAAGTGGGCGCCTGTCGATGACGAAGGCAATTTCCTGCTCGATGAATTCGAGAAGCTGCTAACTGCGAAAACCAAGCTTGTTGCCATTACGCAGATGTCGAATGCGCTTGGCACGATGGTGCCTGTGAAAGAAGTGACCAAGCTCGCGCATGCACGCGGCATTCCGGTGCTAGTCGATGGCAGCCAGGCCGCTGTGCATCTGGCCATCGACGTGCAGGACATCGATTGCGATTTCTACGTGTTCACCGGCCACAAGCTTTACGGCCCGACCGGCATCGGTGTGTTGTACGCGAAGTACGATCATCTCGTTGCGATGCGCCCCTTTAATGGCGGCGGCGAAATGATCCGCGAAGTGGCGCAGGATTGGGTGACGTATGGCGATCCGCCGCATAAATTTGAAGCGGGCACGCCGGCCATCGTCGAGTCCATCGGGCTTGGCGCGGCTATCGATTACGTGAACTCGATCGGAAAAGAGCGCATCGCCAGGCACGAGCACGATCTGCTCAATTACGCGACCGGCAAGTTGCGCGAGATCAACTCGTTGCGCATCATCGGATCTGCAAAAGACAAAGGCCCCGTCATCTCATTCGAGATGAAGGGCGCGCATCCGCACGATGTTGCGACCGTTATCGATCGGGGCGGAATTGCCGTCCGTGCCGGAACGCATTGCGTCATGCCGCTTCTGGAACGATTCAATGTTACGGCAACCTGCCGTGCCTCGTTTGGCATGTATAATACGCGCAGCGAGGTCGATCAGCTGGCAGCGGCACTCATCAAGGCGCGGGAGCTATTCTCATGAATGACACCATCCAAACTGCGGAAGCGCCGCGGAAGTTCGATACGCAGTCGGCCTTGCCGCCTGAGGAAACCGAACGTCTCGGCACCGATATCGTGGCCGCGCTCAAAACCGTTTACGACCCGGAAATTCCGGCTGACATCTATGAGCTGGGCCTGATCTACAAGGTCGACATCAAGGATGATCGCTCGGTCGACGTTCAGATGACCCTGACGACCCCGAATTGCCCGGCGGCTGGCGAGTTGCCCACCATGGTGGAGAACGCTGTTGCCAGCGTCACCGGCGTCGGGCCGGTCAGCGTCAATGTGGTCTGGGAGCCGACCTGGACGCCGGACCGGATGTCGGACGAGGCGCGCCTTGTCCTCAACATGTGGTGAGTTGAAGACGTTTACGATTTGGCGTGTACTATCGACATATCGGCTTGAATGGCCGCAGGAAATCACCAAATGACTGCTATGACGCCAAGCTCTCCAACGCCTGCAGCCAAGCGGCCCCGACCGCAGGTCATGCGCCTGACGGAAGCGGCTGCCAGGCGCGTGAGGGAGCTCTCGGAGCGCGCCGATTCACAGATCGTTGGGCTTCGTGTCGGCATCAAGAACGGCGGCTGTGCTGGGCAGTCCTATACCGTCGAATACGCACATGATGTCCGTCCAACCGACGAAGTCGTCGAGGACAAGGGCGTGAAGGTGCTGGTCGATCCAAAAGCCGTCTTGTTCCTGCTCGGCACCGAGATGGACTACAAGGCCGACAAGATGCAGGCCCAGTTCGTGTTCAATAACCCGAACCAGATCAGCGCCTGCGGTTGCGGCGAGTCGGTGCAGCTCACGCCGGCCAAGATTGACGGCTAACGCGCGCCGTCCTGAGTGATGGACCGCGATTTCATCATCGAATTGTTTTCCGAATTCGGCCCGGTCGCGCTTCGCCGCATGTTTAGTGGCTATGGCGTGGCGGCAGACGGCGTCAATTTCGCCATGGTGCTGCGCGACGGATTGATATTCCGCGTCGACGAGTTCGCCGCTGCGAAGTATGAGGCGGAAGGCTCAAGACCATTTCAGTACGACACCAAAAGCAAGACGGTCGTCGTGAAGTCATATTGGCACTTGCCGGAACGCCTTTATGACGATCCGGAAGAACTGGCGGTCTGGGCACGGGAGGCCGTCGCTGCAGCTCAACGCGCAGCAGCAAAAAAGCCGAAGAAACGAAAGTTGGCGAAGGCTGTTGCCGTGATGCCAAAGAAAGCGCGCAAGAAAACGCGCATTACAGCGAAATCAAAAACAAGTTTTGGAAATACCGTCCGGAAGAGGCATCAGGCCACCTGAGCGCGATCGGCCGATGAGAATTCAGGATCTGCTTCACAGATCACACGGTTCCGGCCGTTGCGCTTGGCGGCGTAGAGACAGGCGTCGGCGCGTTCGATCAATGAATCGGTGTCATCGCCCGGCTGCAGCATCGACACGCCGATCGAGATCGTTACGCGGCCGAGAATCTCTCCGGTTGATTTTTTCTTGAGTTGTTTCGACATCACGGCGCGCCGGATGTTGTCGGCAACCGTCAATGCCTGTCGTAGTGCCGTGTTCGGCAGCACGACGGCGAATTCCTCGCCGCCATAACGCGCGGTGATGTCCTGGCCCTTGATAGTTTGCTTCACTGACATCGCGACCAGACGCAGCACCTGGTCACCGGTGAGGTGGCCGTAATTGTCGTTGAATGATTTGAAGTGATCGATGTCGAGCATCAGAAGCGACAGCGGTTCACCTGTTGCTGCGGCATGCTCAACTGCGCTCTCGATGGCGCGGTCGAAGAACTTGCGATTGCCCAGCGACGTCAGCGGATCGGTCAGGCTTTCGACGCGGATGGCCTCAAGGCTCTGCTGTAGATTTCCGATTTCCTGTTTCGACGCGGTCAGGCGCGATTCCAGCGCCTTGTTGGTTTCCTGCATCTCGCGCGTGGAGACCACAAGCGCCTCGACGACGGCCTTGATCTGATCACGATCCTTGGCCTTGTCGAGTTTCGCCGTCGCGCCCTCAAGGCTGTCACCAAAATTCGTGGTCATTCCGAGCGCGTCCGTGATGAGCGTCATCACGTCGTCGATCTCGTTGATGACCCGCGAGCCGACCTGATCGATCCGTTCGGTCGTTTTGATCTGGGAAAGATAGGTTTCGTAGATCTGCTCGAGTTCAGCCTCGGACAGTTTGCCGTTACGCGCCAGTGTTTCGTTGATGATCTTGTTCAGCGCTGAATTGTAACCCGTCGCGTAAACGTACCAGATTTCGTAATTGCGCGGCACCGCCGTCTGGCGCAGGGATCGAATTTGACCCAAAGCGACTTCTGCGAACGCCATTGTGCGTTCATGTTCTTCAAGGAGGCCAATCACGTTCCGTGTCCCCGAGGCAGGCTTCTGCCTGCCTACCTTGCGTACGAAATCAATAAAACTATCGCTATCAAATTAAGGGACGAGGATGAACGACCCGTAAACGGGTCGATCCTGTGTTGGCGGAGACAGATGTTTGGTTAACCGCGCGCGCGAACCGGGCGGAGCAGAAAGGCCGGCAGATGCGAATGATCCGCAGGCTCCGCGTGTTGATCCCGAGGTGACGGAGCGGACTCCGTGCGACCGATGGATGGCGGCTGGGCAGCCGCTGCAGGCGTTTTGGCGTGTGGGGGGGGCTTGGAGTCGCTAGACTTGGAGCCGCCAGACTTGGAGCCACTGGATTTGCCGCGGCCACCGCGGGTTCGCTGACGATCGCGGCGGGGTTTGCGCTCTTCGCCTGCAGTCTCGTGATGAACTTCAGGTTGCGACTGCGCGGGTTCGGTTTGAGCTGCCTGAACAATTGCATCGGGTTGAACGTTCGCATGCGCGATCGGTTGTCCGATCAGTTTCTCGATGGCGACAACCGATTTCTGGTCGGCTGGAGAGACCAGCGAGATCGCCGTGCCAAGACGTCCGGCGCGGCCGGTGCGGCCGATGCGATGAACATAGTCATCGGGATGATGCGGGACGTCGAAATTGAAAACATGGCTGACTTCCGGAATGTCGAGGCCGCGCGCGGCGACGTCGGATGCAACCAGTAACGGCAATTCGCCTTTGCGGAATTGATCCAGCGACGCGGTGCGGGCCGATTGGTCCATATCACCGTGCAGTGCGCCGACGCTGAAACCGTGTTTCAGCAGGGATTTATAAAGCGCGGCCACTTCGGTCTTGCGGTTGCAGAAGATGATCGCGTTCTGCAAATCCTTGGCGTCGCGCAGCAACTGTCGGAGCATCTCGCGCTTGCCATGCGGCTCGCGGCCGACTGCGACTTGCGACTGCGACACGGTCACGGCCGTGGATGCAGGTTTCGAGACTTCGACCTTGACCGGATTATGCAGGAACGTCTCGGTGATGCGGCGAATTTCGGTCGGCATGGTCGCCGTGAAAAACAGCGTCTGACGCGTGAACGGCACGAGCTTGCAGATGCGCTCGATATCCGGAATGAATCCCATGTCGAGCATGCGGTCGGCTTCGTCGATCACCAGCAGTTCGACGCCGGTGAGAAGCAGCTTACCGCGCTCGGTGTGATCGAGCAGGCGTCCTGGCGTTGCAATCAACACGTCGACGCCGCGCGACAATTTGAGATCCTGGTCGCCGAAGGAAACGCCGCCTATCAAAAGCGCGACGTTGAGTTTCTGGCCGGCGCCGTACTTGTCGAAATTCTCTTTGACCTGTGCTGCGAGTTCGCGCGTCGGCTCCAGAATGAGCGTGCGCGGCATCAGCGCGCGTGCGCGGCCTTTTTCGAGCAGCGTAATCATCGGCAGAACGAAGGCGGCAGTCTTGCCGGTGCCGGTCTGAGCGATCCCAAGAACGTCCTTGCGGGCAAGGACATGAGGAATGGCTTGTTCCTGGATTGGGGTGGGGGTGGTGTAACCGGTGGCCGCCACGGCGGCAAGAACCTTGTCGGACAGGCCGAGATTGGAAAAGGACATTGAGCCTCTGGTTTGGGCATGATCTCCTCCGAAAACCGGAAGACCACTTTTCGGGATCATGCCTCTAGTCGAAATCGCCGTTCAGATTCTTGAGAATGGCTGTCGCGCTCACCCCGGAACGGCACGCTTTGGGCACGGGGAGGGCATATTCGCCGACAGGCGGCTGACCAGGAGATCGCGTTTCGATTCTGGCCGCGTTGCAGCGAAACATAGGCGCGAAACAGTTAAAGTCAATGAAATACGCCGCTAAAACCCCGAAAAGCTTAATGCGGGAAGGCCTTAAATCTCGCAAGAAGGTGTCGGCGAGACGTCAAAGTTTCGGGCAAACGAACCGTCTGCTTCGCCGACGCGACCATGGCATACTCGCAATCCGCAACCTCGCAAACGACGGACGGGACGCACCCTATGAAGAAGTTCTGTGTTTTGGCCGCAGCATCGTTGTTGGTGTCCACCCTCAGTTTGGCCGTCAGCGAAGCGGCCTACGCCGAAAAGCGCGTCGCGCTCGTCATCGGCAACAACGACTACCGCAACATTCCTGCGCTCCGCAAAGCGGTGAACGACGCGCGCGTCATGGGCGATACGCTCAAGCAATTGGGTTTCAGTGTGCTGTTCGCGGAAAATCAGACGCGCAAGGCGTTCAGCGAAACGATGCTCGCGTTCGACAATATGATTTCACCCGGCGACACCGCGTTTTTCTTCTTCGCCGGTCATGGATTTGAAGTCGCCAGCCAGAATTATTTGCTGCCTACGGATATTGCGGCCGTCACACAAGGTCAGGAAGAATTGATCCGAGACGGCGCGTTCGCGGCCGAGCGCGTGATCTCGCGATTTCAGGCGAAGGGCGCACGGACCTCGATCTTCGTATTCGACGCCTGCCGCAACAATCCGTTCGAGGCATCCGGCACACGCGCCATCGGAGGCAATGGCGGGCTTGCAGCGATGACGCCTCCTGAAGGTGTGTTTGTGATTTTCTCCGCTGGTGCCAAACAGACCGCGCTCGATCGCCTCTCCGACAATGACAACAATGCGAATTCGGTGTTCACACGAAACTTCGTCAATCAACTCGTGCAACCGGGCGCCAATCTGGTGCAGATCGCCAAGCGCACACAAACCGATGTGCGTAATATGACGATGGCGGCCAACCGCATGCAGACGCCGGCCTATTACGACCAGATCGTCGGCGACTTCGTTCTGAAACCCATGAAGGACGGCGAGCGGGCCATCGAAGTGCTGCCGCAGGTCGCAGCGCTACCCGTGACGCCGCCCAGCGCCATCACCGGAAACGATTCCAGCAACGCCCCGATTGCCGGTTTCATGCGGCACAATGGCGGCTGGTCGGTGTCGTTCTCGCTTGCCGATCCGGCATTGGGAATTTCATGGCGGCTGGGCGAGAGCGGGGAGTTCAAGGAAACCGGCTTTCTGGATACGATCGATCCGCGCACGCGCAGGCGCATGCCCAATCCCTCCATTGAATTGCCGAACGACGCGCCCGCCGCCGTCATCCAGGTCCGTTACGTCGATCCCACCGGTGAATTGAAAGGCCCGTTTCCGATCAAGTTCGATCCGGACGCAGCCCTCATCAACAGCCATCGCAAGCTGCTCGATATGACTGCGACAAGCTGGCTGGCGTTCGGCGGCTATAGTGGCCCGCTGGTTTATTATTCCCAGATTCTTTCATATCGCTGCGCGGTGCGCGAAATGCGTATCGGCATCGATACGACAGTGCCCGACAAGATCGTCAAGTTGCCACCGTGCAATCCGAGGGACCCGTCGGCGATGCCGGAGAATGTTCAACCCTATTTGAAAATCACACCTGCGACGAAATCCGTGTCGGTCGAATTGACCTATCAGGACGGCAGCGTGTCCGAGATCAAGACCTTCAAGCGTCAGTGAACGGTTGATTTCAAATGGGTGACGGCAACTCAAAAAATCCCGAAAATGCGATCGCGGTCCAATGCTGCATCGTCGGCGGTGGCCCTGCCGGCATGATGCTCGGCTACCTTCTTGGCCGCGCCGGAATCAAAACCATCGTTCTTGAAAAGCACGCCGATTTCTTTCGCGATTTTCGTGGCGACACCGTGCATCCCTCGACCATGAAGGTGATGCAGGAGCTTGGGCTGCTGGATGATTTTCTCAAACTCCCGCATCAAAAGATCAGCAAGCTGAACGGGCAGTTCGGAAACGCATCAATCCGATTGGCCGACATGTCGCGATTGAATACGCCATGTCCCTACATCGCATTCATGCCGCAATGGGATTTTTTGAATTTCCTGGACAGCAAGGGAAAGCGCTTTCCGAGCCTTCAGGTTTTGAAGAACGCCGAGGCGACCGATCTGATTCAGGACAATGACCGCGTCTCAGGCGTGATTGTAAAAACCGCCGACGGCACGCTGCGCGTTACAGCGGATCCGACGGTTGCTTGCGACGGTCGGCACTCGGTCCTGCGCGACAAGGCAGGCCTGACGGTCGAGGATATCGGCGCGCCAATCGACGTGCTGTGGTTTCGCATCGGCAAGTCCGCGACACTAACGGATGGCGTGTTTGCCCGCGTGCAATCGGGTCAGATGATGGTCACGCTGGACCGTGGCGATTATTGGCAATGCGCATATGTTATTGCGAAAGGCCGCATCGACGACATTAAGGTGCGGGGACTTGAAACATTCCGGTCGAACGTTGCATCGATGGCGCCGATTTTACGCGACCACATCGCGGATATCAAAAGCTGGGACGACGTGAAATTGCTCACAGTCGTCATCGATCAGCTTACACAATGGGCGCGGCCAGGGCTGTTATGCATCGGGGACGCCGCGCACGCGATGTCGCCGGTCGGCGGCGTCGGCGTCAATCTTGCAGTGCAGGACGCTGTGGCGGCCGCGAATTTGCTGTCGGATAAATTCGGCAATGGCCCGCCGTCGCTGGCCGACCTCGATAAAGTTCAGGATCGGCGACTGTTTCCAGCGAAGTTCATTCAGGGCATGCAGGTCGTGGTTCAGAACCGCGTCATCAATCGCGCGCTGTCGGGCGGCAATTTATCGCCGCCATTTTTCATGCGGGTGCTTACGCGAATTCCGTGGCTGCAGGGTCTGACGGCCTATGTGCTTGGCATCGGCGTGCGTGCCGAGCATGTGCACTCCGTTGAGGCGAAGGTGTCAGAGCCGCCGCGATAACAGCACCATCACAAAGCCGACGGCGCCGAGTGCTGCACCGTAATTCGCCCATTTGATCTGGCTGATCATGAAGCTCGACTGCGGGTATGGGAAATATCCGGTGCCCTGACCGATCCATACGAGACCGATCAATAGCGCGAAGATGCCTGCGGCGAGGAGTGGTGTTTTCATATTCGAGATACGTCACTCGCGCTTTGCGGTTTCAGTGGATGTTGTCAGACGTCCAACAATGCTTCGTTGGCGAATTCGGCCTTCTCTGAAATGAACGCGAAGCGCGATTCCGCCTTGGTGCCCATCAGTCGCTCCACCGAATCCGCCGTACCGGATCGGTCGTCGGCCAGCAGCACGACGCGCAACATGGTGCGCTTCGAAGGATCCATCGTGGTTTCCTTCAATTGCGCCGGCATCATTTCGCCCAGGCCCTTGAAGCGGCCGATATCAACCTTGGCGTTGGCGTGAAATTCTTTCTTCAGCAGATCGTCGCGATGTTTTTCGTCGCGCGCGTAAACAGTCTTCGCGCCGTGCGTGAGACGATAGAGCGGCGGCACCGCGAGATACAAATGGCCCTCATGAATGAGGCGCGGCATCTGGCGATAGAAGAACGTAATCAGCAATGAGGCGATATGCGCGCCGTCGACGTCGGCGTCGGTCATGATGATGATGCGTGAGTAACGTAAATCCTCTTGCCGGTAGTGCGCGCCGGTGCCGCAGCCGATGGCCTGCATCAAATCTGAAAGCTGCGCGTTCGCCGTCATCTTGTCGCGCGTGGCCGATGCGACGTTGAGAATTTTCCCGCGCAACGGAAGTATCGCCTGTGTCTTGCGGTCGCGCGCTTGTTTTGCGCTGCCGCCTGCCGAGTCGCCTTCGACAATGAACAGTTCAGAGCCTTCGGTGGCTGTGTTGGTACAATCGGCGAGTTTGCCGGGCAGGCGAAGTTTTTTAACGGCAGTCTTGCGCGAGGTTTCTTTTTCGGCGCGGCGGCGCAGCCGTTCATCCGAACGCTCCACCACGAATTCGAGCAGCTTGTTGGCCTGAAGCGGATTGCCGGACAAC
>JBBRGE010000056.1:0-9283 GCA_038241045.1 Hyphomicrobiales bacterium
GCCGTTCTTCACCTTGTCGCGCAGCCAATCGGGCGCGGGCGGCAGTGCATCGCCGAATTTCGAGCGCAGCATGTCGCCGACGGCGAGACAAATATCGAGTCCCACCTGATCGGCCAATTCAATGGGTCCCATCGGCATACCGAATTTCTCGGCGGCGGCATCGATGATCGCCTTATCGATCTTCTCATCCAGCATCACCATCGCTTCCAGCATGTACGGCGTCAACGCGCGGTTGACGAGAAATCCAGGCGAGCTTTTCACCGGCAGCGGCAACCGGTCGATGCCGCCGACAAATTTGATCGCGGTCGCCAGCGATTGCGGATCGACGCCGTCGTGGCTGACCACTTCGACGAGTTGCAAACGCGAGACGGGATTGAAGAAATGCAGACCTAAAAGATGTTGAGGCTTTTTCAGAGTGGTGCGCAAATCCTGCAACGGAATGCTCGAGGTGTTGGTCGCGAGAATCGCACCTTCCTTCATGATCGGCTCAAGCGCCGCATAGACCTTTTGCTTGAGTTCGAGTTTTTCCGGCACAGCCTCGATGATCAGATCGGCGTTGCGCACGCCTTCGCCATTCATGTCGGGAATCAAGCGATCGAGGGCGTCACGCCGATCGGTTTTCTTCTTGATGATCTTGCCGAACAATTCCGCCGCGCGCTTGATCGCGCCCGCAATCGGCTCCGCCTTCATGTCGGCCAGCGTCACACGCATGCCCTGATTGGCGCACCACGCCGCGATGTCGCCGCCCATGGCGCCTGCTCCGATGACGTGGACGTGCTTAACGGTGTTCTTGCCGTCGGCGAGTTTTTTCAACTGCTCGCGCAGGAAGAAGACGCGGATGAGATTCTGCGCGGTCGGCGTCACCATCAGATTGGCGAAGGATGTCTTCTCGGCGGCCAACATCGCGGCGCGATTGCCGCCGTACTTTTCCCACAAATCGACCAGCGCATAAGGCGCAGGGTAATTGTCCTGCGGCGCGGATTTACGTGCTTCTGCGCGTATGCGATTGCCGAGAATGTCGCGTACCGGGCCGAAATTCATCAGCGCGCCGAGAACACCCTGCTTGTGCGGCTTGAGGCGCCCGAAGATCGCGTCCTTTACCGCACCGCTCACATGGCGCTCCTGAGTGACCGCATCGACGAGGCCGAGCGACTTCGCTTTGCGCGCGTCTATAGTTCTTCCCGTGAGCATCAGCGTCATGGCCTCAAGCGGGCTGACGAGATGCGTGAATCGCGCCGTGCCGCCGAGACCTGGATGCAGACCAAGCATCACTTCGGGAAATCCGAACCGCGCATTGTCGATGGCGATGCGTGTGTTACATGCCAGCGCGATTTCAAGTCCGCCGCCGAGGCAAAACCCATGGATGACGGCAACGCTCGGAATCTTCAACGCTTCGAGACGATCCACGACCGCATGCGCCTTGTTCATTTCGGTTTCGACCTGACGCGGATCGGTCGCGCCGCGAAACTCGTTGACATCCGCGCCCGCGATGAAGCCGGACGTTTTGGCCGAGCGAATGACGAGGCCCGCAGGGCGTTCGGTCTCAAGCGCGGCGACAACCTGGCCAAGCTCCTCGATCACTTCGCCCGAGAGCGTGTTGGCGCTCGCGCCTGCGCGATCAAACAGCAGCCATGCGATACCGTCGTCGTCGCGCGTCAGCCTGAAATTCTTATATGCGCCGATGACAGCCGTGGGACCAAGCTCGAGCACGCGGTCCTTGAGCGCGTCCATGATTCGTGAATCCATGACGTTCCCTTACACTGTCTCGATCAGCATGGAACCGCCGAGGCCGCCGCCGATGCATTCGGTGGCGATGCCGCGCTTGGTGCCGAGCCGCTTCATGGCGTTGACCAAATGAAGCACGATGCGATTGCCGCTAGTGCCGACAGGATGGCCCAGACTAATGGCACCGCCATCGACATTCAGCTTCGATGGATCGAGCACACCGGCTGCACCATCAAGTCCCAAAATCTCGCGGCAGAATTTGTCGTCGTTCCATGCGGCGAGACACGCCAGCAATTGCGACGCAAACGCTTCATTGATTTCCCAGGTCTCGATGTCGGCAAGCTTGAGATTGTTGCGCTTCATCAGTTCGGTCGATGACAGCACAGGACCGAAGCCCATGATGCCGGGATCGAGCCCCGCCCACTGACTATCGATAATTTTCGCCTTCGGCTTCAGGCCGTATTTCTGGACCGCATCGTCCGACGCCAAAATCGTCCAACACGCGCCGTCCGTGATCTGAGACGAATTGCCCGGCGTGACCTGTCCCCAGGGACGCTCGAACGCCGGTTTGAGTTTTGCGAGTTTGTCTGTCGAGGAATCGGGGCGCACGCCGTCGTCGTAATCGTAGAATTTTCCGTCGCGACCGAATGACGTTTCGACCTCGCCCTTGAGGAAGCCTTTTTCCTGAGCGTTAGCGAGGCGCTTGTGACTCTCGACTGAATAAGCGTCGGCCTGCTCGCGTGTCACGCCCATCAAGTGCGCGATGACTTCCGCTGTCTGACCCATGTTGAGATCGGTGATCGGATCGGTCAGCCCGCGTTCAAGCCCAATAACGGGATTGAAGTACGAAGGCCGGGCCTTGAGAAACGCCGCGACCTTCGCCAGCGGCCCCTTGGCGGTCGCGAATTTTGCAAACCACCGCACGCCCGAGTTTGGAAACACCAGCGGCGCATAACTCAATGCTTCCGCGCCGCCCGCCAAAATCATGTCGGCCTTGCCGGCTTCGATATATCTGTACGCCGTATCGATCGACTGCATGCCGGAGCCGCAATTGATCTGGACGGTGAACGCCACCATGCGCTCGCCCATGCCGAGGCGAAGTGCCGCAACACGCGCGGGATTCATTTCGTCTGCAATCACATTGACGCAGCCAAGAATGACCTGATCGAAGGCGTCAGGCGCGAACGGTTGCCGCGCCAGCAGCGGGCGCCCCGCCTGAACGGCGAGATCGACCGGGGTGAATGGTCCCGGTCCGCCCTGCGCTTTCAGAAACGGCGTGCGCGCGCCATCGACAATATAGACCGGTCGCGCCATCAACTGGCCGCCCGGTCTGGCGTCGCTTGCTTCTGTTCGGTGTATTTCTTGTAAATCGGCGACAGCGCTTCGGGCGCAAAGTCATCGACCTCGATCACCTTGGAAACCGCGTCATGCGCGGCCTTCAACTTCGCGGCTTCGTCGGCGGTGATGATGCCCTTCTTCAACGCCTCGTCCGTATCGCGCACATGAGCCACGCGCATTTTTTTCTCGATCGGTTCGTTCGCCGTCACAGCGAGGAATGCACGCTCCAGCCGAGCCAGCGGGCCGTCGTCGTCGATATGATAAAGTCCGGATGTCAATCGATCGCGCACCGCGCCTGGCGCAAGAATCAACTGCGCGCAACGCTGCACCACTGCGTCCGAAGGTCCGAGCGGGTTTGCACCGAGCGGCTGCACGATGATTTTCAGGATCACGGCGATGAAACGGTTGGGCAGATTGGCGAGAATTTCCGCCAAGCGGTTTTCAATGGTGCGGATGCCGTCCGCCATTACCCATTCGAGGGCTGCGAAGTCTTGTTGCTGACGGCCTTCGTCTTCCCAGCGCTTCAATGTTGCCGAGAGCAGATAGAGTTCGGAGAGAATATCGCCGAACCGCGCGGAGAGCATTTCGCGTCGCTTGAGCGCGCCACCCAATGTCAACAGCGCCATGTCGGCGCAGAGTGCAAACGCCGTCGAATAGCGCGAAAGCTGGCGATAATACTTTGTCGCGGCACCTGCGTCCGGCGCGGGGGCAAATAGGCCGCCGGTCCAGCTTCGTCCCCATGCGCGGAAAATATTGACGACGGCGTGGCCGGCATGTTTCCAGAAATATTTGTCGAAATCGGCCAGGCCCTGTTTCTCATCTTTGTTGCCGATGGCGTTGATCTCTTCGAGCAGATAGGGATGTGCGCGCGTTGCGCCCTGGCCGAACACGATCAGGTTGCGCGTCAGAATGTTTGCACCCTCCACCGTGATCGCAACCGGGACCGAGCGATACAGATTGCCCATGTAGTTTTGCGGACCGTCGATGACGGCCTTGCCGCCGTGGACGTCCATCGCGTCATCGACGACGATACGCAGCCGCTCAGTCGCGTGCAGTTTCATGATGCCGGAAATCACCGCCGGGTGTTTGCCCTGGTTGAGCGCGGCGCATGTCAAACGCCGCGCGGCATCGACCTGATAGGCCGTAGCAGCGATGCGCGCGAGACGTTCCTCGATGCCTTCGAATTTTCCGATCGGCACATGGAATTGCTCGCGAATACGCGCATAGGCACCGGTCACGCGCGCGCAATAGGCCGCACCAGATGCGGATTGCGATGGCAATGAAATGCCCCGGCCCGCCGCAAGCGCGCTCATCAACATCTTCCACCCCTGGCCGATGCGTTCCTGGCCGCCGATGATGAAATCCATCGGAATGAAAACGTCCTTGCCCGAGTTTGGGCCATTCTGAAACATCTGCATCGCGGGCAGATGGCGATGACCGATGGTGACGCCCGGCAAATCTGTAGGGATCAGCGCGACGGTAATTCCAAGTTCTTTCTCCGAGCCGACCAAGCCATCCGGGTCGAAAGCCTTGAACGCCAAGCCTAACAACGTCGCGACCGGGCCGAGCGTGATGTAACGCTTGTGCCAGTTCAGCCGCAGTCCGAGCGTTTCCTTGCCGTTGAACGTGCCCTTGCAAATAATTCCAGTGTCGATCATCGAGGCGGCATCTGAGCCAGCCTCGGGACTGGTCAATCCGAAACATGGAATTTCGCGACCGTCAGCAAGACCCGGCAGCCATTTTTGCTGCTGCTCCTTGGTGCCGAAGCGCATCAGCAATTCACCGGGTCCGAGCGAGTTCGGTACCATAACTGTCACAGCCGCTGTGACCGAGCGCGACGAAATCTTCCGCACCACTTCGGAATGCGCAAAGGGCGAAAATTCAAGGCCGCCGAATTGCTTCGGAATAATCATGCCGAAGAATTTATTGCGCTTGATGAATTCCCAAACTTCAGGAGGCAGATCGCGCCATTCCCAATTTACCTTCCAGTCGTCGATCATGCTGCAAAGCTGCTCGACCGGGCCGTTCAGAAAGGCATTCTCCTCCGCGGTGAGCGTCGCCGGCGCATTGGCCAAGAGCTTCGACCAGTCCGGGTTGCCGGTGAACAGATCCGCATCCCACCACACGTCACCCGCTTCGAGCGCCTCGCGCTCAGTGTCGGACATCGGCGGCAGCGCTTTATGTGCCCATGCGAAGATCGGCTTGGTGATGACGTCACGGCGAAAAGAGGAGAAGCTCATGGGACGATCCTTTTGATCGGGGCAACAATCGAAGTCGCAAAAGGCAATTGGAGTTGCAAGGAGTGCCAAACTCTAACGCGGACGCGATGCGCCGGAAACCAGCCTCTGGCTGATGAAACTCTAAAAGCAGAATTCCTCAAAACAATATGCGCATCAACAACCGGCACAATAGCCTAACGTTCCGGACCTGCCTTATAAACAATCGTACAGATCACCAAGACTTGTTGGCCAAAACATCGTCCGGACCTTAACCCGGCCGGACCATCTCGAACATCATGTCGGGGCGGATTTCCGCATAGTCGCCCATCCGGCCGGCCCGCAAAATCGGGTGCGCGTCGGCGGTCTGATAGACGCCATCCTTGATGAGGTGTTTCGCGATATGAACCGCGACCACTTCGCCAAACACCATCCAGGCGTCGGCCTTGGCACCGTCCGCGCCTTCAAGCTGAATCAGTTGCGTCAGCTTGCATTCGAAGGACGCGAGGCTTTCGCCGACGCGCGGCACGCTCACCTTGCGGCTAGGCGCTTTGGTCAATCCCGAAATTGTGAATTCGTCGGTCTCGTGCGGCACGCTCGCCGACGTTATGTTCATCTGCTCGCCGATGTGTTTCGTTACCAAATTCCAGCAGAACTCCTTTGTCTCCTGAATGTTTGCGACGCTGTCTTTCCAGCCGAAACTGGAAAACCCGATAATCGGCGGCACGTAGCAGAAGGCGTTGAAGAAACTGTACGGCGCGAGATTCACATGACCCTTGGTGTCGTGCGATGAAATCCAGCCGATCGGGCGCGGGCCGACGATGGCGTTGAACGGATCGTGCTTGAGGCCATGGCCATTCGCCGGTTCGTAAAAATGAAAATCGGTCATGCTGGATATCGACTCGCTAAGTTGATTGAACGCGAGCGCTGGGGGCTCCGCGTCTTGTGTGCGTTAGATAAGGTCAACAGATGTGGAACTTCCGGTCAATCCGCGCGTTGACATTGAGTATGACAAAAGGAGAGTTGTTATGGGTAGCGCAACCGACAAGATCAAAGGTCAGGCCAATGAGGCCATCGGCAAGGCCAAGCAGGGCCTCGGCGAGGCCACCGGTTCTGAAAAATTGAAGGGCGAGGGCGCCATTCAGGAAGCCAAGGGCCACGGCCAGCAGGCCGTCGGCAGTGCGAAGGATGCGGCGAAGTCCGCCATCAATCGCGCGGCTGATGCAGCGAATAAGAATCTCTGATTCAATCATAACGCCGCAAATGAAATCGACCGGTCCTTCGTGGCCGGTCTTTTTCTTGTGGGCATCAATACGATTTTGGCAGGCCCAAAACCTTCTCGGCGATAAAGCTGAGAATAAGTTGCGGGCTGATCGGCGCGATGCGCGGGATCATCACTTCGCGCAAGTATCGCTCGACATGATATTCCTTGGCGTAACCGAAGCCGCCGTGCGTCATGACTGACTGCTGACATGCGTCGAACGCCGCCTCGCCGGCGAGATATTTCGCGGCATTCGCAGCGGGCCCGCACGGCAATCCCTGATCATATTGCCACGCCGCCGACAGCGTCATCAGCCACGCAGCTTCCAGCTCCGTCCAGTTTTTCGCCAGCGGGTGCTGGATCGCCTGATTCTGACCTATCGGACGATTGAACACGATGCGTTGCTTTGCATAGGCCGCTGCGCGCGACAGTGCGAGTTTGCCGAGGCCAATGGCTTCGGCGGCGATCAGCACGCGCTCTGGATTCATCCCATGCAGGATATACTCAAAGCCGCGGCCTTCCTCGCCAATGCGGTCTTCAACCGGGATTTCGAAATTCGAAATAAAAAGCTCGTTGGAATCGACGGCCTTGCGGCCCATCTTGTCGATCTCGTGGACCGCGATGCGGGCACGGTCGAAATCGGTGTAAAATAAACTCAAACCATGCGTCGGCGTGGTCACGTCCTCCAGCGCTGTGGTTCGCGCCAGCAGCAGAATTTTATGCGCGACCTGTGCGGTTGAAATCCAAACCTTCTGGCCATTGACGACATATTTATCGCCTTCTCGCACCGCGCGCGTTTTCAACTGCGTGGTGTTGAGTCCGGTGTTCGGTTCGGTTACCGCGAAACAAGCCTTCTCGCGACCCTCGACGATGCCCGGCAGCATCCGCCCGCGCTGCTCATTATTTCCGAACACGACCACCGGATTGAGACCGAACACATTCATATGGACGGACGATGCGCCCGTCATGCCCGCACCGGACTCCGCTATGGTCCGCATCATGATCGCGGCTTCGGCGATGCCGAGCCCCGATCCACCGAACTGTTCGGGGATGCAGATACCGAGCCACCCTGCTTGCGCGATGGCGTCGTAGAATTCATGTGGAAAGCCGCCGTCGCGATCCTTTGTCAGCCAGTAGGCGTCATCGAACCGGGCGCAGATTTTCGCAACTGCGTCGCGGATCGATTCCTGCTGGGCGGTAAGCGCGAAGTCCATTGTGAACGATCCCGGTGCTTGCTAAATTGTTTAAGGCGTTAGCGGCAACTCGCACAATCGAAAAATGAGGTGCGAAAGGTGGGCAGAGATGGCATCGGATCATGACACGCTGGTTGTTCTCAACCGCGATTATATTGACTCGGTTCAAAATTCAAATGTGAGGCGTTTCGATGAGATTTTAGCCAGTGAATTTTATTGCTCCAACCCCGATCGTTCGCTGGTTGATCGTGCGCAATTCCTGAAGCAAACGGCGCAGCCGGTCGTGATCAAAAACCTACAAGCCGAGGATGTGATGATCCGCGTCATCGGCGATGTCGCGATCATTCATGCCCGCACCAGCTACCGCATGCCGGACGGCAGCGCAGGTGGCGGGCGCTATACCGACGTGTGGGCCAGACATGACGGCAAATGGCTCGCCGTATCCGCACACGTCACACGCTAGGCGCGACGGATGACGCATTGGCTTTATCTCTTGAAGGTGCGCCATGAGGTAGCCGTGCTGTTGCCGATCGCAGCAATCGCCATCACGTTGATTCTGCCATGGACAGTCGAGACATCACGCGCGCAAAACTCCGCACCGGGCAAACCGCCTGCGCGCGAGCTTGTGGTCGGCGTGAAGGATACGCCGCCATTCGTCTTGAAGTCCGACGACGGCGACTGGCAGGGAATCAGCATCGATTTGTGGCGGCAGGTGGCAAGCAGCCTGCGGCTTCGTTATCGATTTGTCGAAGAACCCAACATCGACAATCTCATTCAGGGCACGGCTGACGGCAAGTATGACGTCGCGGTCGGAGCGTTGACTGTGACGGCTGCGCGTTCTCGCGTTCTGGATTTCACGTCTTCGTTCTTTTCGACCGGCCTTGGGATCGCGGTGCCGACGAGCGGAACACTGAACTGGCTTCCTGTGCTACGGGCCTTCCTGAATTTCGGATTCGTCCAGGCCGTCCTGTTGCTGCTGTCTTTGGCATTGTTGTTCGGATTTCTGATCTGGTCGCTCGAGCGCCGCAGTAATGACCAGTTCGGCGGGGATTATAAAAAGGGATTGAGTTCAAGCATCTGGTGGGCGACCGCCGCAATGACACGACGTGGTAATGCCGACTACAATCCACAGACAGCTTCGGGCCGTATCGTCGCCAGCATCTGGACCGTCACATCTATTGTGGCGATTGCGATTTTTACCGCAGCCGTAACGTCCGCGTTGACGGTACGCCATCTTCAAGGCGTCGTGCACAGCGTCGCGGATTTGAGGTCGGTGAAGGTCGGCGCCGTCAAAGGATCATCGACGCGTGACGCGCTTGCAGAACTCAAGATCAAGGCGCAGGAATTTCCGACCCCGCGCGAAGGTTTGCAGGCGCTGCACGCCCAAAAGATCGATGCTTTCGTCTACGATAAGCCGCTGCTCGGCTGGCTGATCCAGCAGCAATTTTCATCTTCTATCGAATTGCTGGATACGACATTTCAGCCGCAGCACTATGCGTTTGCCATTCCCGATAGCAGCGCCCTGCGAGGGCCTCTCAATGTCGCCATTC
>JBBRGE010000057.1:0-9130 GCA_038241045.1 Hyphomicrobiales bacterium
ACAGCATTGGAGAAGCTTTTGCGCCGGATGGTTCGTATCGCGTGCCGGAATTGAAGGCCGCCGAGTAATTCGCAGCGATGGAAAAACTGCCGCCGACTATTCGTTATAGTTGAAATATTTGAAGCCGTGCTGCTTCACCAACTCGTCACGCTGCGCCTCTTTCAAATCTTCCTGCATCATTTCCTTGACCATGTCGGCGAATGATGTGGTCGGCTTCCAGCCCAATTTTTGAAATGCCTTGGTCGGATCGCCGAGCAGCGTCTCGACTTCGGCCGGCCGGAAATAACGCGCATCAACTTCGACGAGGCAACGCCCGCTCGCAGCATCGTATCCTTTTTCGTCAACGCCCTTGCCGTCCCATCGCAGCGCGATATCGACCTCTTTCGCAGCGATTTCGACGAATTTCCGGACCGAATGCTGCTTGCCGGTCGCGATCACAAAATCTTCGGGCTTGTCCTGCTGCAGCATGCGCCACTGCATCTCGACGTAATCTCGCGCATGGCCCCAATCGCGCAACGCGTTGAGATTTCCCAGATACAGCTTTTCCTGCAAGCCTAACTTAATGCGCGCCAACGCGCGCGTAATCTTGCGCGTGACGAACGTCTCGCCACGCACCGGAGACTCGTGATTGAAGAGAATGCCATTGCAGGCAAACATATTATACGCCTCGCGGTAATTCACCGTGATCCAGTAAGCGTAGAGCTTTGCCACCGCATAGGGCGAGCGCGGATAGAATGGCGTCGTTTCCTTCTGCGGCGATTCCTGAACGAGACCGTACAATTCCGATGTCGATGCCTGATAGAATTTCGTCTTCTTCTCGAGCTTGAGAATGCGGATCGCCTCAAGAATGCGCAGCGTGCCGAGCGCATCGGAGTTCGCGGTATATTCCGGCTCTTCGAACGACACCGCGACGTGGCTCTGCGCCGCGAGATTATAGATCTCGTCGGGCTGCACTTCCTGCACGATGCGGATGAGGCTCGATGAGTCGGTCAGGTCGCCGTGATGAAGTGTCAGATCGTAACCCTTATCATGCGGATCATGATAAAGATGATCGATGCGATCGGTGTTGAACAGCGACGTGCGCCGCTTGATGCCGTGAACCGAATAGCCCTTTGCGAGCAAAAGCTCGGCAAGATAGGCACCATCCTGTCCGGTGATGCCTGTTATCAACGCAGTTTTTCCGGACATTCCCTCAACTTTCATGTCGGCCGCAGCGACGTCAACCTCGACACCATCCGACGGCCCAAATCGAGCAACCGCGTCGGCGCGTCGATCGTCAACCCGCGCATAATCAGCAAGATACTTCCCAGACCCGTCAACACCAGCATGAGATACTGAATGGCGATAGCACCGGGAAGTGCGGCCGAGACGGTGGATAGGCCAAATCCGGCGATACGAACAGCCAGAATTGCGACGATCAGAACAGCAAACGCAAAATTCCGGGTCTGACGCGTCGTGCGCGCGGGACCGAGAACTGCAAATGCCATCAGTACAAAGACAAACGGGTAGATCGGCCCGAAAAACCGGTCGTGCAATTCTGCCCGAAACGCGCCGGGTGCCGCGTTGACGAGGGCATCGTCGGGAGCGGGCGAAATCAAATCCAGTGTCGTCCGCTCACGCGTGCCATAGGTAATGTTCTGGGTGGCGTTGGAGAATTGCGAAAGGTCGAACGCGTAGCTCTTGAAGGCGACCAAAGCCGGATCGCGTTTGCCTGACTCAAAACGTTGTAGGTTTCCGTCTTGGAGCACCAGCAGCGATCCACGCTCGTTCTTTTGAACGACGCCGCGCTCGGCGATGATGTCTATGCGCTCCGCCGGATTGCGCTGGTCGTCGATAAATATTCCGGATAAGACGGCGCCAGGCAAACGCTCCGAAATACGTATCGTGAGACCGCCGAGCTTGGCGAATTCGCCAGGCCGCAAAATATTTGTGAGAACGTCGGCACCGATTTCCGTCTGCCAGCGTCGCAGATCGCGCAGGCCTTGTGGTGCGAGGTAGAGCGAAAGAAAGGAAACAAAAAGGCTGACGAGCAGCGCCGCGATCAAGAACGGGCGCAGGAATCGTAGCGGTGAGAGTCCGGCCGCATTCATCACGATGATTTCCGATTCCGTCGCCAGCCGATTGAGTGTGTACATGACAGCAATCAGCAGCGCGATCGGCGCGATAATCATGGCCAGCACCGGGATTGCCAAACCTGTGACGCCCAGAAAAACCAGAATTGTCTGACCTTGACTGGTCATCAAATCGAGGCCGCGCAACGCCTGCGTAATCCAGATGATTCCGGTCAGAGTCATGAGGACCATGAAAAAGGCCTGCAGGGTGATCCGAACAATATATTTATCGATCGCGCTCATGCGATGTCCGAACCTCAATAGCCCGTCTGCCGTCAGGACGTAATGCAGCCGAGGAAGAAGCGGGCCGCAATGATTTCAACTCATCCGCGTTACAGTTGCTGTTTGAGTAAATCAAGACAAGGCGGGTTGCACAATGCATTGAATTTATAACGGAGATTTAACATGCGCGCCATCGCCCGATACGCCATCGCGTCCTCGTGCCTCACCGCGATTCGCTGCAGTAACTAGACGGCGCTGGACACCCGCACGCTTTTCTGAGCTACCATCGTGTCGATCGCGGTATCGCTGTAACCGAGATCGCGCAATATCACCCGTGAATGTTCGCCGACGCGCGGCGCAGGTCCGCCGATCGCAGCCTCGTTGACCTCGAACCGGGCAGCGGGTTTCGGTTGCCGCACACGACCGACTGTCGGCTGATCGAATTCAGCAATGATGCCGCGCGCCACGACTTGCTCGTTGTGAATGACTTCGCCACGGCGCAGGATCGGCGCGCAGGGCACATCGTTGGTATCGAGACGTTCCAGCCATTCGGCAGTCGTATGCTTAGCGATGTAGTCCGCCATTTTGTTGATGCGTGCGGTCACGTTGAGCGAGCGATCCCCCACTGTGGCGAAGCGTTCATCCTTGGCCAATTCCGGATCCCCCGTCGCTTTGCAGAAACCCCGCCACTCGGAGTCGGACACCGTGCCGGCCGTGATGTAGCCGTCCTGCGTCTTGAACACGAGTTCTGGCCGGTCGGTCGGATCGGGGATAATCGCTTCGGTCCCCACGACGGTGTGCTGCATCATGCCTTCCGGCCAGATGTAGGAAATCACAACGTCGAGCATCGCAACCCTGATGTGGTCGCCCTTGCCGGTTTTTTCGCGCGCGTAGAGCGCGGCGGCCACGGCTTGGGCCGTGTAGACCGCCGTCGTCTTGTCGGCCACGATGGTGCGGATCATCTGCGGACGATTGGTCCCGGCCTGCGACTGGATGTCGGCGAAACCCGACAGCGCCTGAATGATCGGATCGTAGACACGCTTTTTTGCATAAGGCCCGGTTTCACCGACGCCGCTGATCGACACGTAAATCAATCGCGGATGGCGCTCGCGCAGTTCGTCGGCACCGAGCCCCAGGCGCTCCACGGTGCCGGGACGAAAATTCTGCACCAGCACGTCCGATTGTGCGACCAGTTTGGCCAGCACCTCGCGTCCCGTTTCGCTTTTCATGTCGATCGACAATGAACGTTTGCCGCGATTGGACGAGATAAAAAGCGCCGTGAACTCGCCGGCCGCATCGATGGCACCGCGGCTGTGACGCGTGATGTCCCCGCCGATCGGCTCGATCTTCAGAACATCGGCGCCCTGGTCGGCCAGGAACATTGTCGCGAAAGGTCCGGAGACCACGCCGGTGAGATCGAGAACGCGAACGCCGTTAAGCGGACCTGACATAACGCTCCTCCTCGTATTGAGCGCTGACAGTCTATCAGGCAAATAATGCTTAGGCGGATTTTACTTTGGACAAGCCGAGCTGCTCGACAATCGAATCCTCGACGTCGCGAACCTGATCTTTTCCGAAAAACATTTCCTTGCCCACAAAAAATGTCGGCGAGCCGAACGCACCGCGATTGACCGCGTCCGTGGTCAGATCGATCAGCTTTTTCTTGACGTCGTCCTGTTGCGCGCGCGCGATCAGTTTGTCGATATCGACGCCCGATTCCACGAACGCGCTACGGAAGGTCTCAAGGTCGTCCATTTTTTTCGGCTCTTCCCACATGTGATGGGAGGCTGCGCGAAAATACGATTCGAACACGCCCTCCATTTGTGCAGCGACAGCACCGCGCATCAGCATCAGCGTGTTGATGGGGAAAAACGGATTCATCTTGAACGCCGTGATGTTGTGGCGGCGAATGAAGCGCTGCATCTCCAGCGCCTGATATTCCGGCTTGTTCCTGATGCCGCGCAAGGCGTCGAACGGCGACATGTTGTTGGTCGCCTTGAAGATGCCGCCGAGCAAAACCGGCACGTAATCGAATTTCACGCCGGTCCGCTTCTCGATGCCCTGAATTGCGACTTGCGCCACATAGGCGTTGGGACTGCCGAAATCGAACTGGAACTCGACCTTCAGGGGACTTGTCACCGGACATCTCCTCACGACACTGAATGCGGGCCGAGTTGAACGGCATTCGCTTGTCGCAACGATTGCCGTACTTTTTAGCCGCTTTCAACTCTAAAGTTCTAAAATTGAACTGTTAATTCCGGCGGCTTTCTGATACCCGGTTAGTCTGATTTTGGCGACGAGCGGCTGACTTCCATCGATATATATTTTGAATGCGGTCGGGCGGAACCGCCCGAGGTCCGAAGCGGAGACTGGCATGCGATGGGATGCGCTTGAAGAAGAACCCTGCTCGATGGCGCGCACCATTGGCGTCATCGGCGACCGCTGGAGCTTGCTCATCCTGCGTGAATGCTTCCTCAGAACGCGCCGCTTCGAAGGTTTTCAGTCGGCGCTGGGGATCACCCGGCATCTGCTTGCCGAACGATTGAAGAAGCTGGTTCGTCTAGGCGTGCTGCGTCGTATTCCCTATCAGGAATCCCCAAAGCGCCACGAATACATCCTCACGCAGAAAGGTCTCGATCTTTATCCGGTGATGATGGCGATCGTGCATTGGGGCGACGTCCATATGCTCGACGAGCGCGGCCGCCCGATGCTTCACGAGCATCAGACGTGCGGCAAGCAGTTCAATCCGGTGATGGTTTGCTCCGAATGCGGTGAACCGGTTTCGGCCAAGCAAGTGCATGTTCATCCCGGTCCCGGTGCGAGACCGTCGGCAACCGTCAAGACGAAGCCCGCGAAAGCGGCCAAGAGCAAGGCGCGCGGCCGCGCGGCATAGCCGCCGCCTATTCGGCCGGGACCACATCGACCTCAACGGTCAATTTCTGTCTGCGCGAACCGACGATGACGCCATCGACGGGTGACACATCCGTATAGTCACGGCCAACGGCGAGAACGACGTGGTCGCTGCCGACCATCAAATCGTTGGTCGGATCGAATCCAGTCCAGCCGATCTCCGCGCCGCACCAGACCGAAACCCAGGCATGGGTCGCATCTGCTCCCTGCAATCGCGACTGGCCGGGCGGCGGCTTGGTGCGCAAATAACCGCTGACATAGGCTGCCGGCAGACCGAGCCCGCGCAATCCGCAAATCATGATATGCGCAAAGTCCTGACAGACGCCGCGCCGCTTCTTGAACACTTCGCCAAGCGGCGTCGAGATTTCCGTGGCCTTGGTGTCGTAAGTAAAGTCGGTATTGATCCTGCGCATCAGATCGGACGCGCACGCGACGATCCCGCGGCCTTTTGCGAAACTCTCCTGTGCATAGGTTTTCACAGGAAGAATAAGCGGCACCAACGGCGACGCAAACATATAGCCGACAGGTGACGACGCGTTGAGACTATCGGCGGCATAAGCGGATTCGCGAACATGTTCACAGCCGGGCGATTGCGTGTCGCGCGCAATAGCCATGCGATCGACATTGACGCGCGAGCGCGCATCGATCCGCAGCAAGCGGTGAGCCGATTCGATGACCACGCTCTCGGTTTTGATACCAAAAAAATCGACTCGCGCGCTACGCTCGCGAGTCGCCGGATTGATTTCGACCGCGTGGGAGATCAATGCCTGACCGTCGCCGCTTTTCGGCTCGAGCCGCAGCGAGCAGCGCGCAAAACTGACCGGGCTTTCGTAAGTATACGTCGTGACGTGACGGATGTCGTAGATCACGCAAACCCCGTCAGCTTCTCCGGCCGGGACGCGATGCTGCCGTGAGGAAAATAATGCGACCCAATAACGTTGGCGAGATTGAGAAGGTTCTGCTCCAGCGCAAAAAGTGATTTGGTGTCGAAGGCCGCCGCCTCGCCTGCAGTCATCGCCGCTTGCAACGAGACCGCAAGGCGATGCGGCGGATCGATCAATCCGCCTTCACGCAAACTGGGAAGGCTCGCGATGTGATCGTTGAGTGCTGCGACTTGAAACGCCACGGATCTCGGGTTGTAGGAATCCAGCACAACCAGATCGCGCACCGGCGCCAGCAAAGGTCCGACGAGATAGCGCGAGCGATACGTGATCTGCGAATCCGCCAGCGTCAACAGCAGGTCGAGGTCTTCGGCGCTAGCTGCGTCGAACGCAAATTGTCGTGCAAACCGCGCAGTGTTGATGCCGCGTTCGGCGCGACGGCCCATTTCAAGAAATCGCCAGCCCGCCGCGCGATTCATGTTTTCCTGCGCTAGACCTGCAAAGGTCGCAAGCCCCTGCAGAGTGGATTCGGCGGCACCAATCAGCGCTTCGTCGTCCTCGGCTTTCACCGATAACCGCTCGACCATTCCGGTGATGACGTGCCACGCATCGGGTGACAGTCTTTCCCGCAATGTAGTTGCGGTGCGCTGGGCGGAGCGAACCAGCGACAGCGCCGATCCAAATTTGTCAGGTGCCTGTAGTGCTTGCGCAACCGTCGCGGCGGGTTTGGCGCGCGTCGCAGGCGTAGCGGCTCCCCATGTCACGAGAAGCCGCTGGACCCGCTCCACCATATTGTTTGCGGATGACGGTCTGGTAGCCGGTTCGCGAACCGCACCGCTCAATGCGCGCACAAGGCGCAGCGTGGCTTCGGCGCGTTCGAGATAACGTCCGAGCCAAAACAGGTTGTCAGCGGCGCGGCTCGGCACCCATCCGGCGATGCGCTTGATGCTGACGGCATCACTCGGCGGCAGCAAGCTCGACGCCGAGACCTCTTTGTCGGACACCACCCAGACGTCCGCAGCACTCGCACCCTCGCCCATCGACACGGCGCGCGCATCGGCGCGTTCGGCGATCCGGCAGAATCCACCCGGCATGATGACCCAGCCATCGGGTGTCGCCGCAGCGAAGACACGCAAGACAAAAGGCCGGGGCGCAATGTGTCCGTCCTCCCACACCGGCGTGGTCGAAAGCCGGACCAATTCCTGACCCACATAGTCAATGCCGCGATTGTGGATCGCATCTTTCAATTGATTGCGCTCAGCCTTGGACAATGACGCGCCAAGCAACGGACCATTTCCGGGAAATCCCGGCACATTCTGGCCGTAAGCGCCTTCAATCGCCATTTCGTCGAGGCGCGTTAGCACTTCCTCGCGCGCGGATTTTTGGCCGCACCACCACGTCGCGATGTGCGGCATCTTAAGATCTTCGCCGAGTAGCCGCTTGCTCAGGCTCGGCAGAAATCCAAGCAACGTGCGGGCTTCCATCACGCCGGAGCCCGGCATATTGGCAATCGCGACGTTTCCCTTTCGCAGTACGTCGATCAAACCCGGCACACCAAGCGCCGAGCGCGCGTCCAGTTCAGACGGATCGAGCGAATTGGAATCCACCCGCCGCAACAACACATCGAGACGCTTGAGGCCCGCGACGGTACGGACATGCAAACGATCGTCGCTGACCGCGAGGTCGTCGCCTTCGACCAGAAGAAATCCCAGATAGCGCGCGAGCGTTGCATGCTCGAAATAAGTTTCGCTCGCGCTGCCCGGGGTCAACAGTCCGATGCGCGGCTCGTCGCGTTCGGACACGCCACGCAGGCTATCGCGAAACGCCTCGAAGAAGGGCGCGAGCCGCTCGACATTCATCGTGCCAAAAAGACTGGTCAAAGCGCGTGCCATCACCAGACGATTTTCCAGCGCATAGCCGGCACCGGACGGCGCTTGCGTGCGGTCGGATAAAACCCACCACCGGCCGTCAGGACCGCGCCCGATATCGGCGGCGTAAAGATTGAGAAATTGTCCGCCCGGTGGCGTCACGCCGCGAACCGACCGCAAATACTCGGCGCTGCCGGCAATCGCTGCGGCGGGCAAAGCGCCATCTGCGATCAGTTTTTCTTCGCCGTAGATATCGCGAAGAATCAGCTCAAAGAGCTGCGCTCGTTGCTTGATGCCTTCGGAAATCTGCGTCCATTCGGCAGCGTCAATCAGCAGCGGCAAATGACTCAAGGGCCATGAGCGGTCTGCGGTCTCGCCCGGCGCGCGGTAGGAGACGCCTGCGTCGCGCATGTGCCGGTCGGCGGTCGCAAAACGCCGCTCGATTTCCTTCGGAGCGAATTCGGAGAACGCATTGAAAAATTGGGTCCAGACCGCGCGCGGTGCCCCGTTGGCGTCGAGAAACTCGTCCGGAATTCCCGGCAGCGGCGTATAGGTGCGAGACCAGTGCAGCAGGTCGAGTTGACCGGATGGTCCCGCTGCCTCCCCGTCTGCCTTTGTCATTCCGACTCGCTCCCGCTCGCGCGACAATTTCAACTATTCTTGCGCGATGCTCAATGCGGCGGTGGCGTCCGCAGGTCGAGCGTGAGGGGAAATTCGAGGGATCGCTCCTCGGCAGGCACCTTGATAGCACCAGGCGAATGGCCGTGATCCTGAAATCTGGCAAGCCGCCGGGCCTCGGCCTCATAGGTGTTGACCGGCTTGGTGTCGTAGCTGCGGCCGCCGGGATGGGCGACGTGATAGACGCACCCGCCCAATGAGCGGCCATTCCATGTATCGATGATATCGAATGTCAGCGGCGCGTGGACCGGCAAGGTCGGATGCAATCCCGACGACGGCTTCCACGCCTTGAACCGCACACCGGCGACGGCCTCGCCGGAGCGGCCAGTGGCCGTCATGGGCAAACGGCGGCCATTGCAGGTGATGACATGGCGGCCATCGACGAAATCGTTGACCTTGATCTGCAACCGCTCGACCGAGGAATCCACATAACGCACCGTGCCGCCGGCAGAGCTTTCTT
>JBBRGE010000058.1:0-9048 GCA_038241045.1 Hyphomicrobiales bacterium
TAAAGCGCGTCGATAACTTCAGGGTCGACCAGCGAATTCATCTTCATCCAGATCGCGCCGGGTTTGCCGTGGCGCGCGTGATTAGCTTCGCCGTGGATGTGATCGAGAATCCGCTTGCGCAGCGAAATTGGAGAGACCGCCATTTTCTCGATGCCGCTCGGCTCCGCATAGCCGGTGATATAGTTGAACACCCGCGCCGCATCGCGCGCGATCACCGGGTCCGACGTGAAGTATGACAGATCGGTATAAATGCGCGCCGTCACCGGATGGTAGTTGCCGGTGCCGGTGTGAACGTAGGTCGTCAGCCCCGTGCCGTCGCGCCGCACCACGAACGACAATTTGGCGTGGGTTTTCAGTTCGAGAAATCCATAAACCACCTGCACGCCGGCGCGCTCCAGATCGCGCGCCCAGCGGATATTGGCTTCCTCATCAAAGCGCGCTTTCAACTCGACCAGCGCTGTCACTGATTTTCCGGCTTCGGCGGCTTCCGCAAGCGTGCGCACAATCGGGGAGTCGCGCGAGGTGCGATACAGCGTCTGCTTGATGGCGACAACGTCCGGATCGCGCGCCGCCTGCTGCAAAAACTGTACGACGACATAGAAGGATTCGTAAGGGTGGTGAACGATGAGGTCTTTCTGCCGGATCGCGGCAAAAATATCGCCGCCGTGATCGCGCACGCGCTCGGGATGGCGCGGCACGTAAGGCACGAACTCCAAGTCTGACCGGTCGAGGCGGGTCAACTGCGATAGCTCGTTCATCGCGAGCACGCCGTCGACGATGAGCACTTCGTCGTCGGTGGTGGACAATGCGCGCTGCACGAAGGCGTGCAATTCGTCCGGCATGGTGGCTTCGATTTCGAGACGGATCACCGAGCCGCGGCGGCGGCGTTTCAATGCTGTCTCGAACACGCGCACCAGATCTTCGGCTTCTTCCTCGATTTCCAGTTCCGAGTCTCGAATGACGCGAAATGCGCCCTGCCCCTTGACGGTGTAGCCGGGAAACAATCTCCCAATGAAAAGCCCCGTAGCCTTCTCCAGCGTGATGACACGTACCGTGCCGTCCTTGCCGGCGGGCAATTTGATGAAGCGGTCGATCTTGCCCGGCATACGAATGAGCGCGTTCATCGCGCGACCGTCGGTCGTGCGCGCCAGTTGAAGCGCGATGGTGAAGCCGAGCGAGGGAATGAACGGAAACGGATGCGCCGGATCGATCGCCAGCGGCGTCAGCAGCGGAAAAATATTGTGCAGGAAATGTTCTTCGATCCACGCGGCTTCCGTCTTGGTGACGTTCTTGCCGTCGATAAGCACAATACCGGCATCGGCCAGGATCACGCGCAGGTCGCGCCAGATCGTTTGTTGATCACCGGCGAGTTTCGAGACGGTCTCGTTGATGCGGGTCAGTTGCTCGGACGGTGTGATGCCGTCAGGACTGCGCTCGGAGATGCCTTCGCGCACCTGCGCCTTGAGGCCGGCCACGCGCACCATGAAGAATTCATCAAGGTTATTGGCCGAAATCGAGAGGAATCTCACCCGCTCCAGCGCAGGATGATGCGAGTTCACCGCTTCTTCGAGGACGCGCCGGTTGAAATGCAGCCAGGACAATTCGCGGTTGATGAAGCGCTCGGGCAACGCGGCCACGGAAGCCATGCCTCCGTGTTCATCGATTTGTTCTTTTTTTACAATAGCTTGCGCGGAGTCCATCGAAAGCAGTCCAATCGGTTTTCGCAGGGCTTTTCGGACCCTGTCATGCGCGGCGGAGCATGTGCCAGCGACATGACTATTCGATGACATGATGGGCCAAGTTGCCGAACCGTCCAAGTCTTAAGGGTACGCAGACTTAAGGCGGTGGGGACTTAACGGCACAACGCGGAAAGGGTTGCGGATCAGACCGCGACATCTCGCAGCACCTCGACCGCCAGCGCCCGCGTGACAGGACGCCGCAACCGCAGCGCCTCGGCGTCGAGCAGCGCCACCGCGCGGCGCGCGGCGCCAAAGGATCGCTCGATGTGGGTTGCGAGATAACTCACAAGTGCCTCGTCGATGGTCATTTGCCGGTCGGCGCAGAACTTGACGATCAACGCGCGCAGCAGCGCATCGTCAGGTAGATCAAGCGTCACCACCGGGACGGCGCGCAATCGAGAACGCAGATCGCGCAGGTCCACCGTGAAAGACGACGGCGCGATGCGCGACGTCATCAGCACATAGGCGCCGTCCTCGCGCGCAAGGTTCATCAGATGAAATAATGCGTGGGCATCGAAAGTTGCGGGATCGAGATCGTCGATGACCAGCGCGCCGGTCGCAAGCGCACCCGGCACATTTTCGGTGGTCAAAAGATGCGCCGAGATCGACCGCGCGCCGGCGTCCTCAGCCCAGATCGCCGCAAGATGACTTTTGCCGCCGCTTTCGGGGCCGGTGAGCATCATGATTTTGTTCGGCCAGTCCGGCCACGAGTCCACAAGCGCCAGTGCCTGCGCGTTGCATGGCCCCTCGAGAAAATTGTCGCGCGTCAAACTTTCCGCATGCGGAAGCGCCAACGCCAATTGTCTCGGTGGTTGCGCGCGCGCCGCCATGCTCATAGCAAAAATTTCATGGAAGTGGTTCCGTGGTGCTCATATGCCGCGCCCATTCGACCAGATAGAACGACACGGAGAGCAGCGAGAAGATCGTGACGAATCCTAGCAGGATCGTGTCGAATGGCATCGCGCCGAAGCCGAAACCGAGCGAGGCCAGAACCAACGCTGCGAACGCCACCTGAAAGACGGTGTTGAGTTTCGATACCATCAGCGGCTTCATCGGGATCGGATTTTCCAGAAGCCACGAAATGATGACCGCGCCGACGATCATGACGTCGCGCGACACCACCAGAATCACGAGCCAGCGCGGGATGAACTCCATGATGCCGAGCGTCATGTAGATCGACACCAACAGCGCCTTGTCGGCAACGGGATCCAGCAGCGCGCCGATATCGGTGACCATGTTGAAGCGTTTGGCGAGAAAGCCGTCGATGGCGTCGCTGACGCCGGCGACGACGAAAATCACGAAGGCCAGCTTCATCTGTTGCGAGGCGATGGCCCAGATGATCACCGGCACCAGCACGATACGCATCAGGGTAATGATGTTGGGCAGATTCACGCGATTGTTCCCGGCTGAAAGTGTTTTAGCCGGGAGCGGCTCGCGCGCAAGGAATTTGACCTCTTGCCGTCCGCTGACCACGCTATGCACAGCCATATGACCTCCATGCGCCGAGCCATTGCGCGGGCACGGAATCCGACGTAACCACCGACTTGATCTCGGAAGTGCGGCATGACCGACAAGAAATCCGGCCTTTCCTATGCTGACGCTGGTGTCGATATCGACGCCGGAAACCGGCTGGTCGATATGATCAAGCCGCTGGTCCGCGCCACGGCGCGCGCGGGCGCTGATGCCGAAATCGGCGGCTTCGGCGGATTGTTCGATCTCAAAGCCGCGGGCTTCAAGGACCCGGTTCTGGTGGCGGCCACCGACGGTGTCGGCACCAAGGTCAAGATCGCCATCGACACTGGAATGCATGGCGGCATCGGCATCGATCTTGTGGCGATGTCGGTCAACGATCTCGTTGTGCAGGGCGCGGAGCCGCTATTTTTCCTCGACTACTTTGCCTGCGGCAAGCTCGATCCCGAAGCCACTGCGGCCATTGTCGCAGGTATCGCGGAGGGCTGCCGCGAAAGTGGCTGCGCGCTGATCGGCGGCGAGACCGCCGAGATGCCGGGTCTCTATAAAGACGGCGACTACGATCTGGCGGGCTTTGCGGTCGGTGCTGCGGAACGCGGCACGCTGTTGCCAACCAAAGACATCGGCGTCGGCGACGCCGTGATTGGGCTGGCCTCCTCCGGCGTCCACTCCAATGGATTTTCGCTGGTTCGCAAGGTTGTCGAAAAATCCGGCGTCGCGTTCGATGCGCCTGCTCCGTTCGCGCCGGTGATGACGCTCGGTGGCGCGCTTCTCACGCCGACCAAACTTTATGTGCTCTCATGCCTGCGCGCGATCCGCGAGACCGGCGGCGTCAAAGGCCTAGCGCACATCACCGGCGGCGGGTTCACCGACAACATTCCGCGCGTACTGCCGAAACATCTCGGTGTCCGCATCGATCTGACGCAAGTGCCAGTATTGCCGGTGTTCAAATGGCTTGCACGCGAAGGCAACATCGCCGAACTCGAATTGTTGCGCACCTTCAATTGCGGCATCGGCATGATCGCCATCGTCAAGCGCGACAAGCTCGTCGAGGTGATGGACGTGTTCGCCCAAAGCGGCGAGCGCGTCGTCGATCTCGGCGAAGTGGTCGATGCAAATGGTGACGAGCGCGTGTTTTACAGCGGCCACCTCGATCTGGCGAATTGACATGGATAAGCGCCGCGTTGCCATTCTGATTTCCGGTCGCGGCTCGAACATGACGGCGCTGATCGACGCCGCCAAGCAACAGGGCTATCCCGCCGACATCGTGCTCGTGGTGTCGAATGTCGCCGGGGCCGAGGGTCTAGCGAAAGCCGCCGCTTTAGGTATCGACACTGCGACGGTTGATAGCAAAGCCTTCGGCAAGGATCGCGAGGCGTTCGAGAAAGCACTGCAGGACAAGCTCGCAGAGCACAAAGTGAATCTGATTTGCCTTGCGGGATTTATGCGGCTGTTGACGCCGTGGTTCGTCAACAAGTGGGACGGGATGATGTTGAACATCCACCCGGCATTGCTGCCCTCCTACAAGGGACTGAATACCCACGAACGCGCATTGAAAGATGGCGTAAAAATTCATGGCGCAACCGTGCACTTTGTAGTGCCGGAAATGGATTCGGGCCCCATCGTGATGCAGGGCGCGGTCGCGGTGCGCGATGACGACACGCCGGAAAAACTCGCGGCCCGCGTGCTCGCAGTTGAGCACATGATTTATCCGGATGCACTTCGTCTTGTCGCCAGCGGTCGCGCGCGCGTTGTCTGCGGCGCCTGCAAGAGCGACGCGAAATCGAGCCCCGACGATACGCTGATTGCACCCACCGTGATCTGAGCCGGCGTATCCAAAAACAAAACCCCGGCGCAATGGCCGGGGGCGAAGTTCTTGAACAGCGATGTGAACGTCACGCTCACTTCACTTTGAGATTCTCTGCGGATGACTTGCCGCGATTGTCGACGAGATCGAATTCGACAACCTGATTTTCATTGAGCGACGAAAGTCCGGCGCGCTCGACCGCCGAGATATGGACGAACACGTCCTTGTCGCCCGCGTCCGGCTTGATGAACCCGTAACCTTTGGTTGAGTTGAACCACTTGACCGTGCCTTTTGCCACGTCTGTCTCCTTGAGTGTGGATACAAAAAAAGCGCGGCCACGCTTATCGCGTGCCACGCCACTCGCGGGCTTTCCCAATCCTAACGCTCTGTTCAACGATCACACGCACAGCCGAACGGCCCAAATCCGATTGCTGACGCGATCCCAACACGAAAAATTCGCGGGCGCAAGACGTATCGGACACGACTGCAAACTCTGTCGCGTCAGGCGTGCGCGGAAACCTCCCGCGCGCGCATCGTCCGGCTCCGCCAGATCGACCCCACCACGAGCACCACGACGATGCCGAGCAGGCCTAGGAAAAGTTCGGCGACGTCGGTTCCAAACCTGAGATTTCTCACAAACCCGAACATCGACGACACGGTTTCGAACGAGATATTGACCGTCCCGCTGAGCACGCTGTGCAGCCACGGTGCCACCGCCGGATCGGTCGCGATCACTTCGCCGGCGATCCAGCCGAGCAATGCTGCACCGAACCAGACCAGAATGGGCAGCTTGTCGAGCAGCGCCATGATGATGGCGGCACCGGCCACGATCATCGGAATGCTGATGGCAAGGCCGAGGATCAGCAATACGGCGCTGCCATTGGCGGCAGCTGCGACCGCAATGACGTTGTCGAGGCTCATGATGATGTCGGCGATGGCGACGATGCGCACGGCGGCCCAAAGGTGAGCAGCGGCCTGCACGCCGTCTTCCTCATGGGCTTCCGGCACCAGCAATTTGGCGGCGATGACAATCAGCGCCAGCCCGCCGATCAGCTTGAGGAACGGCAGCGCCATCAGCGTGACGACGATGAAAGTGAAGATGATGCGCAGCACGACGGCCACGCCCGCGCCCAGCACCATGCCCCAGACACGCTGTTTTGGCTGAAGCCCGCGGCAGGCCAGTGCGATCACCAGCGCGTTGTCGCCGGACAGCAACACGTTGATCCAGATGATTTTCGTCAGCGCAACGTAGAATTGCGGCTGCTGTATCTCGGTCTGGACTTGCGCAAGGAGGGTCGTATAGGTGGCGACATCGAAAAATTGCGTCAACCAGTTCATGATGAGCCCCCACCCCGTTATCTTTTTTTATGAATCAGCCGACAATTTCATTGCCGGAGAAAAACTGCGCGATTTCCATGGCGGCTGTTTCCACCGCATCCGAACCGTGCACCGAATTTTCGCCGATCGACTTGGCGTGAACCTTGCGGATGGTGCCGTCGGCCGCCTTCGATGGGTCGGTTGCGCCCATCACATCGCGATGTTTGAGAACGGCGTTTTCGCCTTCGAGCACCTGCACCACGACCGGCGCGGAAATCATGAAATCCACCAACTCTCCGAAAAACGGACGTGCCTTGTGGACGGCATAGAACGTCTCGGCCTGCGCGCGCGTCATCTGGATGCGCTTTTGAGCCACGATACGAAGCCCCGCTTTTTCGATGATGGCGTTGATCGCACCGGTCAGATTACGCGCGGTCGCGTCCGGTTTGATGATCGAAAAGGTGCGCTCAATCGCCATGGATTCGTGTCCTTCAGACAGGATGTGGAGGAATTGCGGCGCTTATAACGGCGCTGGCATGCCACGGCAAGCGCTGCGCGTCCCGTGTCGGACTGTCGCAGGCGCGCGATGTGCGGCGGCAAAACATATCTCCGATTTCATCAACATGAACCGTTTTTGACGCGACCATCCGGGCTGTATTCACATTGTTAAGCCTACTCTTTCGAGCCTTGAACCCACCCCGAAGCGACGACGACATATCGGTTACGGGCGGCATTCAACGGTGCAGTTGCGCCGAGCACAAAGGAGACGATCATGTTGCGTAAACTTGTTCTTGCAGTTGCTGCGGTGGCCGCGCTTGGCACCGCAACCGCAATCTCGACCACGCCGGCTGCGGCCGGGCATGGCGGTCACGGCTGGCATGGCGGCGGTGGCTGGCATGGTGGCTACCGCGGCCATGGCGGACCGCGCTTTTACTACGGCGGCGGACCCTACGCTTATGCGGGCGGCGGTTGCCTCGTGCGCCGCGTGGTGCCGACCCCTTGGGGTCCGCGTTATCGCCTCGTGAACCGCTGCTACTAAACCGAACGCATTCGGACTATTCTCCTAGACTCATATCCCCGGCTGGTTTCCAGCCGGGGATTTTCGTCGAGTCCCGGGTTTTTCGATTCGGGTTCCACATGGCGGCGATTTAATTTTTACCCGCCGCTCACCATTCCCAGCAATGACCGGCAACGAATTAACCGCTGTTGGATTGGTTCGGTACATATTGCAAAGAACAAGAATTGAATTGGAACAGGTCATGTCAAACGGAAGCAATTTCGGAGTTCGTCTCGATCATTTGCACGCCGAGGCGGTCTGCCGAGGCATCGGTGAACGAATGCGCGATTCGATGGACAAGAATTTGTCGGAAGCGCCGGAGACATTGCGAGGGCTTTATGCGCGCCTTTCCGAACTCGACGCCGAGCGCGCGCCGTCAATCGTGCCATCTGCGCAACCAGCGCGCCGCAAGGCCATGCTGAAGCAACGTTTTATTGCCAAGAATTGCTAAGAAAAAGCACTGACAAAGCAGTTGCGTTCGGCGTGCGGTTCGATGAAAAGGCCGCATGCTTTCCCTCAACGATATCTCGATCCGGATCGCCGGACGACTGTTGATCGACGCCAGCACGGTGCAGATCGTGCCCGGGTCGCGCGTTGGTTTCGTCGGCCGCAACGGCGTCGGTAAATCCACGCTGTTTCATGCCATCCGCGGCGAACTGCCGACCGAGACCGGATCGATTTCGATTCCGCCGAAATGGCGCGTGGGAAGTCTCGCGCAGGAAGCGCCTGACGGTCCCGAAAGCCTGATCGAGGTCGTGCTGAAAGCCGATGTCGAGCGCGACGCGCTGCTGGCCGAGGCCGAAACCGCGCACGACCCCACGCGCATCGCCGACATTCAAACTCGCCTTGTCGATATCGACGCGCATTCCGCACCGGCGCGCGCCGCCGCCATTTTGAGCGGACTTGGGTTTTCCGCCGCCGATCAATTGCGATCGTGCTCGGAATTCTCCGGCGGCTGGCGCATGCGTATTGCACTTGCGGCTACTCTGTTCGCCGCCCCCGATCTCTTGCTGCTCGACGAGCCGACCAACTACCTCGATCTCGAAGGCACGTTGTGGCTGGAAGATCATCTGGCGAATTATCCACGCACCGTCATCGTCATCAGCCATGACCGCGATCTGCTGGACACGTCAGTCGACCAGATTCTGCATCTCGATCGCGGTAAACTCACGCTCTACAAAGGCACTTATTCCTCGTTCGAAGAGCAGCGCGCCACGCGCGAGATGATCGACGCCAAGCACGCCAAGAAACAGACGGATGAGCGCAAGCGCCTTCAGGCTTTCGTGGATCGCTTCAAGGCCAAGGCGTCCAAGGCGAAGCAGGCGCAATCGCGCGTCAAAATGCTGGAGAAGATGAAGCCGGTCACGGCGCTGGTGACGCAGGACGTCAAGGAGATCAATTTTCCAACGCCGGAAAAAATCCTCTCCCCGCCGATCATCGCGGTCGATGACGTGTCGGTCGGTTACGATCCAGCAAAGCCCGTGCTTAATCGCGTGACGTTACGTTTGGACAATGACGACCGCATTGCTCTGTTGGGCTCCAACGGCAACGGCAAGTCGACGCTGGTGAAATTGCTCGCAGGCAAGTTGCCGCAGTTCTCCGGCAAGATCGTGCGCGCCGCCAATCTGTCGGTCGGCTATTTCGCGCAGCATCAGACC
>JBBRGE010000059.1:0-9014 GCA_038241045.1 Hyphomicrobiales bacterium
ACATTCGGCGTCATCATCTATCAGGAACAGGTGATGCAGATCGCGCAGGTCATGGCGGGCTTTACGCTCGGCGATGCTGACTTGCTGCGCCGCGCGATGGGCAAAAAAATCCGCAAGGAAATGGAGCAGCAGCGCAAGCGCTTCGTCTCCGGCGCGGTCGAGCGCGGCATTCCGAAAGCCCACGCCGACACCATTTTCGAACTGCTGGCGAAGTTCGCCGACTATGGCTTCAACAAGAGCCATGCGGCCGCCTACGCGATGGTGTCGTACCAGACCGCGTGGATGAAGGCGCATTATCCGGTCGAGTTCATCGCAGCCTCGATGACGCTCGACATGAACAATACCGACAAATTGTCGGAGTTTCGCTCGGAAGCGCAGAAACTTGGGCTCAAAGTCGAAGCGCCGAACATCAATCGCTCAGGTGCGACGTTCGAGGTGTCCGGCGACACAATTTTCTACGCGCTCGCCGCGCTGAAAGGTGTGGGCGCGCAGGCCGTCGATATGATTGTCGAAGCGCGGGAAAAAGATGGAGCCGACAAAGCATTCACGTCGCTTGCGGACTTTGCCTCGAGGGTCAATCCACGCGCCATCAACAAGCGCGTGGTCGAAAGTCTTGCTGCCGCCGGTGCGTTCGACACGCTCGACGCCAATCGCGCGCGTGTTTTCGCAGGAGCCGACGCCGTCGTGGCCGCCTGTCAGCGCGGCCATGAGGCCGTGACGTCGGGACAGAACGACATGTTCGGCGGCATGGCGGATGCCCCGGCAATCGTGTTGCCGAATATCGAACCGTGGCTGCCCGCAGATCGCCTGCGCCGCGAGTACGATGCCATCGGGTTTTTTCTCTCCGGCCACCCGCTCGACGATTACGCGGTGGCGCTGAAGCGATTGCGTGTTCAATCTTGGAGCGAATTTTCACGCGCTGTGAAAACGGGTGCGACGGCGGGTCGGGTTGCGGCGACGATTCTGTCGCGTATGGAGCGCCGTACCAAAACCGGCAACAAGATGGGCATCATCGGCCTGTCGGACCCGACAGGCCATTTCGAGGCGGTCTTGTTTTCCGAAGGTCTCGCGCAATATCGTGAGGTGTTGGAACCGGGCACAGCAGTGTTGCTGCAACTCGGCGCTGAACTGCAAGGCGAGGAGATTCGCGCGCGCATTCTTCATGCCGAACCGCTGGATGATGCTGCCGCCAAAACGCAAAAGGGCTTGCGGATTTTCCTGCGCGACGACAGGCCGCTGGAGTCCATCGCGAAGCGGCTGGAAAGCCAGCAGGCAGCCGGCAATGGACGCTTCCAGAATGCGTAGCCTGCGCCTGCCAGTGCAGGCAGCAGCGAGGGCGAGGTGACGGTGGTAATGATGCTCGACCTAGAAACTGAGGTCGAACTGAAGCTGCCGGGGCGATTCCGGGTTTCGCCCCAGATTGCCGGTGCCATCAAGGCGGTTGCGGGTGTGGTGGACGTCCAGACCGTCTGAAATCGCACAAATAGCCGGTTTTACAGGCGAAACGGGCCATCCAAGTAACGTGTATTGCCTTGCTTCCTAGGGGGCGCGCCGCTATATCCACGCCCATCACTCACGCGGACTTTGGCGTTCGGCCCCGACAATGGGCCATTGATGCCTTCCGGTGGCCCATTTTGGGTCCACACGTCCGCGGCGGATCAACCGGAGAAGACTATGGCGTTACCTGAATTCTCAATGCGTCAGCTATTGGAAGCTGGCGTTCACTTCGGCCACCAATCCCATCGCTGGAATCCCAAAATGGCGGATTTCATCTTCGGTGCCCGCAACAACATTCACATCATCGATCTCGCACAGACTGTGCCGCTGCTTCATCGCGCGCTGCAGGCTGTCAGCGACACGGTTGCGAAGGGTGGACGCGTGCTGTTCGTCGGCACCAAGCGTCAGGCGCAGGATGGCATCGCGGAAGCTGCCAAGCGTTCAGCTCAGTATTTTGTCAATTCTCGCTGGCTCGGCGGTACGCTGACCAACTGGAAAACCATTTCGGGTTCGATCAAGCGCCTGCGTCATCTCGAAGAGATGCTGGGTGCTGGTGAAGCTTCGCAATACACCAAGAAGGAACGCCTCACGCTTCAGCGCGAGCGCGACAAGCTTGACCGTTCACTCGGCGGCATAAAGGACATGGGCGGCCTTCCTGATTTGATCTTCGTGATCGACACCAACAAGGAAGACATCGCGATTCAGGAAGCCAACCGCCTGAACATTCCGGTCGCCGCTATTGTCGACACCAATTGCGATCCGAAGGGCATTTCGTATGTCGTGCCTGGTAATGACGACGCGGGTCGCGCGATCGGACTTTACTGCGATCTCATCGCGCGCGCCGTCATCGACGGCATTTCGCGTGCGCAGGGCAATTCGGGCGCCGATGTCGGCGCGATGGCCAATCCGGTTCCTGAAGTTGTTGCGGCAGCGCCCGTCGGCTTCCAGGGTCTTGCGGGTCCGCGCGGCGTTGCCGACGACCTCAAAAAGCTCACCGGCGTGTCCGGCCCGATCGAGAAGAAGTTCAACGATCTTGGTATCTTCCATTACTGGCAGATCGCCGAACTCGATCACGACACCGCCCACAAAATTGGTGAGGAGGTCGGTCTGCCGGGCCGCGCCGATGGCTGGGTGGCCCAGTCCAAGGCCATGACGGCGGAAGCTGAATAAGCCGCACACTAAAAATCTCGCGACCGGTTCATCCGGTCGCGAATTCTTAAAACAAAAATCCTGCGCGTCGATTTTTTGGCTTGTCAGCAAACGCTGCGCCGCACGGCCCGCACAGGCAAAGGATATTCAACATGGCGACAATAACAGCAGCATTGGTCAAGGACCTGCGCGAGAAGACCGGCGTGGGCATGATGGATTGCAAGCAGGCCCTCAACGAGACCAATGGCGACATGGAAGCCGCAGTCGATTGGCTGCGCAAGAAGGGCCTGTCGAAAGCCGCCAAGAAAGCCGGCCGTGTCGCTGCCGAAGGCCTGATCGTAGCAACTATATCGGGCACCAAGGGCGTGCTGGTCGAGGTCAATTCCGAAACCGATTTCGTCGCGCGCAACGAACAGTTTCAGGGTCTCGTGAAGATGATCGGTCAGGTCGCGCTCGATGCCGGCGCCGATGTCGAGAAGATCAAGGCCGCGAAAGTCGGCGGCGTCACCGTCGAGACGGCAATTTCGGATGCCATTGCGACCATCGGCGAGAACATGACGCTGCGCCGCGCGGCGTCGCTGTCGGTCAAGGACGGCGTGATTGCCAGCTATCTGCACAACGCGGTGATAGACGGCCTCGGCAAGATCGGTGTGATCGTTGCGCTCGAATCCACCGGCAAGAAGGATGAGCTTGCACCTCTTGGACGCCAGATCGCGATGCACATTGCGGCCTCCCAGCCGCAGGCGCTAGATGCCGCAAGCCTCGATCCGGAAGTGGTGCGCCGCGAGAAGGACGTGATGGCCGACAAATACCGCCAGCAAGGCAAGCCGGACGCGATGATCGAGAAGATCGTCGAATCGGGCCTGAAGACCTATTACAAGGAAGTGACCCTGATGGAGCAGCCTTTCATTCATGACAACGCCAAGACCGTGGCGCAGGCCGTGAAAGAAGCTGAGGGCAAGATCGGCGCGCCTGTGAAGGTCACGGGATTTGTGCGCTATGCTCTGGGCGAGGGAATCGAGAAGCAGGAATCCGATTTCGCAGCCGAAGTTGCCGCCGCCGCCGGACAAGGGTGATCGGATAATTCCGCGGAATTTCGCGGACAAAGCGCTCGGCCTGAAGGTCTCTGGCTTGGCAAGCCTGGATCCGGAAAAAAGTGAGCGAACGCATCATGGGTGAACCGGCTTACCGGCGTGTCGTCATCAAGGTCTCCGGCGAATATCTCGCAGGCGATCAGCCGTTCGGCATTCACCAGCCCACCCTCGACCGCATCGCGGGCGATCTCATCAAGGCGCGCGAACTCGGCGTCGAGATTGCGGTGGTGGTCGGCGGCGGAAATATCTTCCGCGGCGTAGAAGTGTCCTCGCGCGGCGTGTCGCGCACCACCGGCGACACTATGGGAATGCTCGCTACCGTGATGAATTGCCTCGCGCTGGAATCAGCACTTGGGCGCAAGGGTCAGTCGGCCCGCGCGTTGAGTTCATTCGTGATGCCGCAGGTCTGCGAACTGTTCACGCGAAGCGCCGCGCACAAATATCTCGCCGAAGGGCGTATCGTTTTGCTCGCGGGCGGGACTGGAAATCCATATTTCACCACCGACACCACGGCGGTGTTGCGTGCGGCGGAAATCGGCGCGCAGGCCGTGCTGAAAGCCACCAATGTCGATGGCGTCTACAGCGCCGATCCGAAAACCGACAAGACCGCCACGCGGTTCGAGCGCCTGAGCCATTCGCAGGCGGTGGAGGGCGGCTATAAGGTGATGGACGCAACCGCATTCGCGCTTGCCCGCGAAACTTCGTTGCCTATCATCGTGTTTTCGATCTCGGAGCCGGGTTCGATCGGCGCGATTTTGAGCGGCAAGGGCAAGGGCACTATTGTCGCCGGGTAATTCGAGCATGATCCCGAAAAGTGAGAACCGGTTTTCGGATAAAATGATGCTTAAGATATAAGGTCAAGGAGCAGCGTGATGGTGGCCGATACATTCGATCTCAACGACATCAAGCGCCGCATGGATGGCGCGACGGCAGCCCTCAAGCATGAGCTTGGCGGTTTGCGAACCGGACGTGCGGCGATCTCGATGGTCGAGCCCGTGCAGGTCGAGGCCTACGGCACCCATATGCCGCTCAATCAGGTCGCGACCGTGAGCGTGCCCGAACCGCGCCTGCTGTCGGTTCAAGTTTGGGACAAATCGATGGTCAAGGCGGTGGAGACCGCCATCGTCAATTCCAATCTAGGTCTCAGTCCCGCGACCGAGGGCCAGGTCATTCGCCTGCGCATTCCGGAGTTGAACGAGGATCGCCGCAAGGAATTGGTGAAGGTCGCGCATAAATATGCCGAAGCCGCGCGCGTCGCGATCCGGCATGTGCGCCGCGACGGTCTCGATATCGTCAAGAAGCTCGACAAGATTTCCGAGGACGAGCAGGAGCGTCATTCGGGCGGCGTGCAGAAGGTGACGGACGCGGCGATTGCGGAAGTCGATAAGCTGCTTGGGACGAAGGAAAAAGAAATCCTGACGGTTTGAAAGCCGAGTTTCTGAAAGACAGTACCTACTATGTCGAACGGCGCCATGCCTCTGCCTGCGGAATCGGATCGCTCCGAGATGCCTCGGCATGTCGCGATTATCATGGACGGCAATGGGCGCTGGGCGGCAGCACGAGGACTGCCGCGCGCCGAAGGCCATCGCCGTGGCGTCGAGGCGCTGCGCAAGGTGGTGCGTGCCGCGGGTGAACTCGGAATTTCCTATCTGACGATATTCTCGTTCAGTTCGGAGAACTGGTCGAGGCCCGCAAGTGAGATCGGCGATCTGTTCGGACTTCTCAGACGCTTCATCCGCAACGATCTGGCATCGCTGCACAGCGACGGCGTGCGCGTCCGTGTGATCGGCGAGCAGGACGGGCTTGAGCCCGATATTTTGGCGCTGCTCAAGGAAGCCGAAGACCTCACGCGCAACAATTCACGTTTCACGCTGGTGGTGGCCTTCAATTACGGATCGCGGCAGGAAATCGCCAACGCGGCGCAACGCCTGGCGCAGGAAGTCGCTGACGGCAAGCGCGATGCGTCAAGCGTGACGGTCGATGCACTTGGTCATTATCTCGACGCGCCTGATGTGCCCGATCCGGATCTAATCATCCGCACCAGCGGCGAGCAAAGACTGTCGAACTTCCTGATGTGGCAGGCGGCCTACAGCGAACTGGTGTTCGTGCCGATTCATTGGCCGGATTTCGACAAGGCAGCACTTGAAGGTGCAATCAAGGAATACGCCAGCCGTGAGCGCCGCTTCGGCGGCCTCGTCGCGAAAACCGGATCGTGAGCGGCGTGGCGCCGGAGAGTCAGCCATCGGCGGTTGCCAAAACGTCGAGCAATCTGTTCATCAGGGTGATCGCAGCGCTCATTCTCGCGCCGCTCACCATCATGGTGGTATTCATCGGTGGGTGGCTGTGGATTTTGCTGGTCACGGCTGTCACCATCGGACTGTTTTACGAGTGGCACGCCATCGTCAACACGACGCGCGAGCCGCGGGTATTTGCCGTCGGCGTGATCGGGCTTGAACTGATCGGTCTCGCACTCTGGTTCGGCTGGAACGGCGTCGCGTTTGCCGCAGCCATCATCACGCCGACGCTGATTGCATTTTTGTCGCCGGATAGGCGCATCTGGAACGTCGGCGGATTTGTTTACGCGGCGGCGGCCTTGATCGCGGCGGTGCTGGTGCGTCTCGATCCGGCAATCGGTCTCTATGCGCTGGTGTTTCCGCTGCTGATCGTCTGGGTCACCGACATTGGCGGTTATTTTGCAGGACGCGCATTCGGCGGCCCCAAGCTCGCGCCGCGCATCAGCCCGAAGAAAACCTGGGCGGGTGCCGTCGGCGGACTGGTGCTGAGCGTTGTCATTGCGCTTGCGGCGACGTGGCTGGGATGGGGCCGTCTCGTGCCGTTACTGGTCCTCGGAGTTTTGTTGTCGATCGTGTCGCAATTCGGCGATCTGTTCGAGTCGTGGGTCAAGCGCCGGTTCGACGTGAAGGATTCCAGCCAGATCATTCCGGGTCATGGCGGCCTTCTCGACCGTCTCGACGGCTTCGTCGCCGCGATTGTATTCGCCGCGATCTTCGGTTTTATGCGCGCTGGCCTTGATGGCGTCGGCCGCGGTTTCATGATTTGGTGACAAGATGAATTCAGTTCCGTTGAACACAAACCAGCACGCGTTGACGGAAAATCGCGTCGTCACAATTCTCGGCGCGACCGGCTCGATCGGCCAGAGCACCATCGATCTGGTGCGCCGCTCGCCCGGCAAATTCCGCGTCGAGGCTTTGACCGCGCATAGCAACGTTTCAAAATTGGCAAAACTCGCGCGCGAGTTGGGCGCGAAGTTCGCCGCCGTGGCGGATGAGAAATGTTACGGCGATTTGAAGGACGCGCTTGCGGGCTCCGGCGTCGAGGCCGGTGCGGGCGAGGGCTCGTTGGTTGAGGCCGCGTTGCGTCCGGCCAACTGGGTGATGGCGGCGATGAGCGGCGCGGCCGGTCTTAAGCCCGCGATGGCGGCGGCAGGTCGCGGCGAAGTCGTGGCGCTGGCCAACAAGGAATGTCTGGTGTGCGCCGGCGAAGTTTTCATGCGGCATGCGTCGAAAAGCGGCGCAACTGTTTTGCCGGTGGACTCTGAACACAACGCGATCTTTCAGGCGATGGGTGCAGGCCGCCGCGAAGACCTCGTGCGCATTATTCTCACCGCATCGGGCGGGCCGTTTCGCTCCTCAACACTCGCGCAGATCGAAAACGCTACCGTCGAGCAGGCGCTCAAGCATCCGAACTGGAGCATGGGCCGCAAGATCACCATCGATTCCGCCACCATGTTCAACAAGGCGCTTGAGATCATCGAGGCGGCGCATCTGTTCGAACTGAAGGCCAGCGAGATCGATGTGCTGGTGCATCCGCAATCGATCATCCATGGCCTCGTCGAATTCAAGGACCGGTCGGTGGTGGCGCAAATGGGCGCGCCCGACATGCGTACGCCGATTGCGCATTGCCTCGCATGGCCCGCGCGGATCGACGGTCCCGCGACGGTGCTCGATCTCGCCAAAATCGGTCAGCTCACATTCGAGGCTCCCGATCCTGTGCGCTTTCCGGCGCTACGATTGGTGCAGGAAGCGCTCGATCTCGGCGGGGCCGCGCCGACGGTTCTCAACGCCGCCAACGAAGTTGCGGTCGCAGCTTTTCTGGATCGCAAAATCGGATTCGGCGGCATCGCGCGCTTAGTTGAGGCGACCATGGAATCGATGGTCCGCAGCGGTTCCACCAAGGCTCCGGCCAACGTCGACGAAGCACTTTCCGTTGACCATGATACGCGAAATACAGCCGTCACCCTCTTGCCTCAAATTGCCTTAAAGGCATCCTAGTCAGTCGGGGTCGGGCCTTCGGGCTGGTTTGGGTGAGGGACGGTCTAGTGGATTTTTTGTTGAATGGTTTCAATACGTTGAGTCATGGACTCATCGGATACATCATCCCGTTCCTGTTCGTCCTCACCATCGTCGTTTTCTTCCATGAACTGGGCCCCTTCCTCGTCGCCCGCTGGTGCGGCGTGAGGGTGTTAACATTCTCGCTCGGCGTCGGGCCCGAGTTGTTCGGCTTCAAAGACCGTCACGGCACGCGCTGGAAGGTGTCGGCGATCCCGCTCGGCGGCTACGTCAAGTTCTTCGGCGACGAGTCGGAGGCCTCGACACCGTCCTCGGACGCGATCAAGTCGATGACACCCGAGGAGCGCAACGTCAGTTTCCACGGCAAAAAAGTTGGACCGCGTGCGGCCATCGTCGCCGCAGGCCCGATCGCGAATTTCCTGCTGGCGATTGTGATCTTCGCCGCCCTGTTCACGTTCTTCGGCAAGCCCAATCAGACCGCACGGGTCGATACCGTGCAGGACAAGAGCGCGGCTGCGGCTGCGGGCTTCAAATCGGGAGACGTCGTGACTGCCATCGACGGCAACGCCATTGAAAACTTCACCGAAATGCAGCGCATCGTCAGCACCAAGGCGGGACAACCGCTGACGTTCTCGGTCAAGCGCGACGATAAGATCGTGACGCTGAAGGGCACGCCCGAGCTTCGCGAAATCAAGGACACGTTCGGCAACGTCCATAAGGTCGGTGTGCTCGGAATCACCCGCGCCACCACGCCGGGCGACGCCACCAACGAAAAGGTGAATCCCGCGACCGCTGTTTGGCTGGGCGTCAAGGAAACCTGGTTCGTCGCCAAAAGCACGGTGGTCTACATCGGCGACGTCTTCGCCCGCCGCGCCAGCGCCGATCAGGTCGGCGGCCCGATTCGCATCGCCCAGATTTCCGGGCAGGTCGCGACGCTTGGTCTGTCGCCATTGATTCATCTCGC